>DDHP01000044.1:16248-29176 GCA_002338145.1 Deferribacteraceae bacterium UBA1873
CTGAAACAAGTTCAGGGTGACATCTATAGTAAATTTCTGATAAATAGTCATGCTGAACTTGGTTCAGCATCTCGTTTTTAAGAATGTAGTGACTTTTCGGATGGGAACTAGTTAGATAGAAAATGACCTTTATTTCCCTTTTATAGCTTTTTTTACAATTTTGCTAAGCTCACTTCCCCTGAAAGGTTTCCTGATAAATCCGGACAAACCGTTTTCTTTCAGGTCGGTTAAATCGTCGCTTTTTGTAAACCCTGAAGAAAGAATAATTTTTATATCCGGCTTAATATTTTTAAGCTGAAAGAAGCAATCTCTTCCGTTCATTTTAGGCATTATCATATCCAGAATTACTAAATCTATGTCATCTTTTTTGTTTTCAAAAATTTCCACCGCCTTTTCTCCATTTTCAGCCAGGAAAACGGTGTATCCATACTCCTCAAGGAGTGCTTTTCCCGTTGCTCTCATGACAGCTTCATCATCTACCAGTAAAACAGTACCCTCTCCAAAAACCGGTTTTTCATCTCTTGGCAGTATTGACGCAGAATCTTCAGTCACGGGAAAATATATATGAAAGCAGGTCCCTTTACCTATTTCACTGTAAACGTGGATTACTCCTTTATGCTGTTGAACCGTGCCGTAAACAGCAGCCAATCCCAGCCCTGTACCTTTGCCCTGTTCTTTAGTGGTGAAAAATGGCTCAAATATATGCGGCAGATGCTCTTCCGGGATACCTTCCCCGTTATCCTCCACTTCAATTTGTATGTAGTTTCCCGGCTTCAAATCAAATGAGCTGGTATCACAATATGCCTGATTCAGATCGATATTTCTCGTAACAATCTGTATTGTACCGCCGTCAGGCAATGCCTGGGAAGAGTTTATCCCCAAATTGAGGAAGATATTCTGGAGTTGGCTGGGATCACCAATAATAGTGCTGGCTTTCGCCTGGAAATTGATATTAATTTCAATTCTTTTGTCTATTGTGTTATTCAGGATACTTACAGCTTCTTCTATAATATGATGGATATCTACTGGGGTGGAGCCTGTTATTTGTCTTCTGGAAAAGGCGAGGAGTTTGCTGGCCAAGTCTGCCGCACGCTCTGCAGAATTCATAATCATAGTAACATATTTTTTGGACTTTTCATCGTCTTTAAGCTGATGCTGCAATACTTCTGCCGCTCCAATTATCCCGCCCATCATGTTATTAAAGTCATGGGCTATCCCGCCGGCAAGCTGACCAATTGCATCCATCTTCTGGCTGTGTTGCAACTGTTTCTGCAGCTCATATTCTTCCGTTACATCACGAAATACCAGAACAACCCCTATTATTTCTCCGTTCGGTTTTTTTATTGGTGCAGCCGAATCAGCTATCTGATATTCTTTACCCGTTTTATTTATTAAAACTGTATGATTGGCAAGACCAATAATATTTCCGTGTTTAAGAACTGTTTCTGCAGGATTTCTCACTATCTCCCTTGTCTCAGCATTGATTATTTTGAATATTTCGGGCAGTGGTTTGTTTTTTGCTTCCTCTGTCCTATATTCTGTCAGTTCTTCAGCAACAGGATTCATATTTACAATTTTACCTTCGATATCTGTAGTGATGACAGCATCCCCGATAGAATTCAGTGTTATCCGAAGATTTTCCGCCAATTCTCGGGTATTATCCTGTTCGGCTGAAAGTCTCTCTATTACTCTTGATACAGCAATTCCGCCTAAAAGAATGGATACAAGATAGATCAGCCTGTTAATCAACTCATTTGTATCCCCTGATGCAGAGAAGAAGTAAAGAAAATTGTATCCAGAGCTGTTAAACAAAAAGAATTCCATAAGACTGTCGGTTGTCCATGCCACAATCAGCATTGCTACACTGAAAAACAGTACGTTCCTGGCGGCATAACTTTCAACGATTTCTGACAACCCGAATAATTTTCTTACGGACGGCAGACGGAAGATACAATAAATAATAAAAGCCAAAACAAACAAAACAAGACAAATCTCCAAAATTATCGGTATTATCGGTTTTTGGGGTGTTACGCCGGAAAGCCATTTTTGAACATGGGATGAGTAGTTTGAATGAGGGTCATTCTTACCATATTTGAGATACTCATCAATAGCTGTTAGTATTTTTTTATCATATCCCGCAAAAAAAAGCTCAAAAGGATGAAAAACTATTGAATAATCCACTTTGTTTACAATGTGTTTTGGTTTCCCCACAATATTCAATCTGTCGCCTATGCCTCCGTCATAAACATTGTTCACTATACCTTCAAACATCATATCATAGCTGTCTACTTTTATGAATTCACAGTTAATCCGGAACGAACCCAGAAGCTCTTTAAATTGCCTGTAAAACATTGTGCCTTCAATATATGCAATTTTTTTCCCTTCCACATCAATTATAGAATCAATATTTCCTTCACGGTTTGTGAATAAACATCCCCAGGTTTGCAAAATAGATTTGGATGTATAATCAAAAAGGGCATCCCTTTGTTGTGTGTATCCCAACGGTACCATGATATCAATTTTGCCCTCTTTGAGTTTGTTAATTATTTCTGAAAAGCTGCCGTGAATGTATTCTATTTCCCAATTATATTTATTTGATACATCAGAAAGAATATCTTTGGCGAGTCCAACAGGTTCTCCACTTTTGCTTTGGAAAATAATAGGGATTTTATCGAAATAACCCACGGTAATCTTATCTACGTTTTCAGCATTAGAGATTAAAGGGAAAATGAATAAAACAGTTGTAACTAAAAGAAAAATATATTTTAATCTCATATGTCTGCCCTTGGTTGATATAAATACACTAAAGTTATATATTTTAAATTATCAAAAGTGCACTGTCAATAAAATCTGCCCCGGAGTCACTTCATTTTCGGCAAAGAGAGTATTTTTTAACGCAATTTGCACACATTTCCTAACCAAAACCAAAAGCTATTGCCGCTAAACCTTCTGATAAGCATAATTGTATATTTATTTAGCTTATAGCATTAAGCAAAAGAGATTTCTCCACTCCACCAAGCACATAAATGCTTATTTGCTCGGTGCTTGCTTCCGGTCGAAAGTTAGAATTTCCGCAGAAAATCTTTAAGCTCTTCCAGATGAAACGGTTTTGTAAAAGCTCCTTTGAAGCCGTAAGCCTCATAATCAGCCATTACAGGATCATCGGCATATCCGCTGGATACCACACAGACAGCTTCAGGATCGATTTCAAGTAATTTGCCGACTGTTTCTTCTCCACCCATACCATTTGGAATTGTCAAATCCATAATGACCACGTCATAACGTTTTCCTTCTTCCAACGAATTTTTATATTCTTCCAGGACGGTCTCCCCATCAGGCACACAGTCCACAATGAAATTGTAATTTTCAAGAGATATTTTCACCGAATCACAGATAAGCTCATCATCATCCATAAGCAACACTCTTAATCTTTTATCTTTTTTAAACTGCCTGACATGTGTTTTTTCGTCACTTTCTTCTCTGAGGACTGCCGGCAGATAAACAAAAAATGTTGTCCCGACGCCGGGGGTTGATTCAACATCAATATCCCCGCCATGTTTTTGGATTATGGAATATGCTGTTGCTAAACCCAGGCCAGTACCTAACTCTTTTGTAGTGAAAAACGGGTCAAATATTTTACCAATATCCTTTTTCTTAATCCCTTTTCCATCATCTTTGAAACTTATTTTCACATACTTTCCTTTTTTGACTGCAGGAATTTCAGACTTTTCAGTGTCAACATTCTCCAATGTTACATAAAAGTGACCGCCTTCCGGCATAGCCTGTTTTGCATTAATCACAAGGTTGGAAATCACCTGTTGTATCTGTCCTTTATCAACCAACACAGGCCATAAGTTCTCATCCTGTTCAAAAACAGCTTTCACATTACTCCCTGACAAATCAAACTCCACAGTCTTTTTCACAATTTCGCCTATATCAGCTTTTTTCTTTAGAGGCTCTCCGCCTTTTGAAAATGTAAGCAGCTGGTTTGTAAGACTTGTTGCCCTGTCCATAGCTTTCTCAGCAGCATTTAATGCGTCATAAGCCGGATGATCCTCTCTCAGATTCATTTTAGCCAGTGAAATATTGCCGAACAACGCTGTCAGTAAATTATTAAAGTCATGGGCTATCCCTGCAGCCAGTGTTCCGACACTCTCCAGCTTCTGCATCTTAAATAGCTCATTGCGTGCTCTTTTTCTCTCCTCTCTTATTTTGAACATCCGTATTCCATAGGACAAATCCTCGGCGAGATTTTTAAGAAGATTCAGTTCGTCCCGACCGAAGGCATCCGGTTCTTTTGCATAAATATTTAACGCTCCGAATACCTCACCGGCCTCTTTTAAGGCAAGGGCAATGGAAGATTCATAACCTCTTTTCAGCGCTTCATCCCGCCATACTTCATACTCCGGATCCGTGAGTATATTCCTGCAAATCTCGGGTACACCTTCACGTATGCATTTACCGGTGGGGCCCCGCCCTTTTGGATTGTCACCCCAGCTGATTTCAACATTTTCAAGATAATCGTCTTTAAAGCCGTAATACGCCACAGGCTTAACCGTTTTATCCTCATCATGCTGAGCCAGACCAACCCAGGCCAGTTTATAATCCCCCTGCTCAACAATAATCTTACAGATATTATCAAGTAGTTCTTTTTCACTTTTAGCCCAGACCATTGCCTCATTACAGGCACTCAGTGTCTTCAGTGCCCTGTTGGATTTTTTCAACGCTTCTTCAGCTTTTAAACGGTCTGTTATATCTTTCAGGACACAGTAGGTCTGCTTGAAACTGCCATCTTCATAATATCCTATACTCCCCTCGAGCAGCATATCAATATAATAACCGTCCTTGTGGCGTATTTTCAGATGAACATCGTGTGCATACCCGCGTTTTTTAAAGATTTCAAATTCTCTCGTAAAATTTTTTCTAAAATCCGGATGCAAAAAATCCCCCGACCATCTGCCCACCGCCTCATCCTTACTGTAACCGAATGTCCTTAGCCAGGTGGGATTTACGTCAATTATATATCCGTTTTCATCAAGGGATTGGTAAGAAAGGGGAGCATTCTCATAAAGTGCTCTGTATTTTTCACTGCTCTCCTTTAAAGCCTCCCGCATATTATACTCCTCCGTTACATCACGGAAAACCATTACAATCCCAGTGATTTTACCCTCTTTATTTTTTATAGGGGCTGCGGAATCGGCTATCTGATATTCATCTCCGTCCTTTGAAACGAGGAGTGTATGATTGGCAAGTCCTATAACCCTTCCTGTATTAAGCACCTTCTCCATAGGATTGTTAATTCGTTTGCCGGTTTTAGCATTTCTGATATCAAAAATTTCATGAAGCGGTCTTTTTACAGCATCCGCAATATCCCACCCTGTAAGTTTTTCAGCTACAGGATTCATTTTTTCGATTCTACCTTGAGAATCTGTTGATATAACGGCATCGCCGATGGAATTGAGCGTAGTGCGCAGATTTTCTTCACTTTTACTGATTTTTGCATTTTTTATTTTAAGGATATCTCTCTGACGGATAACCAGCAGTAAAAAAGCAAGAACAGGGAGTGTCACAACCACAAAAAACCATCCACCATACTGCCTTAATATATCATTCAGAGTAATCTCTCCCCAGTTTTCAAAAGGTCTTACCTTAACGGCTTTCAGGCAGTCTTCCACACTCTGGTAGTTGTCAGGTATTGTCCAGCCGGCAAGATGAGCATTTTTTGCAGCTTCGGAATCAGGCTGCATATTCAGAAGAGCTACTGTCACTTTCTCAGCCAAATCTGTATCTGTATGGGCAGCCTTTGATATCGGCCATTCGGGATAAAGACGGGTGGAGGATATAAAAGGAAAATTTTTATGATTTTGTTTGTTTATAATTTTAAAATTATCTATATCTATCACACCTTCGGAATCCATACGCTCCAGTGTACCCGTGCGTACGGTGCCGGCATCAGCTTTACCGTTCTTAACCGCCAAAACAACCGCATCATGAGTCCCTCCGAAAAGAAGCCTGGAAAAGTCCTCTTCCGGAGTAATATTTAACGATAAAAACTCCCTTTTCGCCATCAGCCAGCCGCCGAATGAGAACGGATCGACAGCCATAAACGATTTTCCCTTTAAATCTTTAAAAGAATTAATATCCTCTCTGTCTTTTTTTGTAAAAACCACGCCGGCAAAAAATTCTGTTGTTTTGCCTTTGTACTCGTTGGTAAGAGTAGCAATCCGTTTTGCTCTGAAGTCATACTCCAGAGCAACATAATAGGCTGAATTTGTAATAAAGAAATCCACACTGCCATTTTCCGCAGCTTTAAAAATCTCATCAAAATCGAGAGGAACTATTGAAAAATCATAACCTGTTATCTCTTTATTCAGATATTCGGCTGTTGCATTCCATCTGTCATGAACTATAGACTCGCCGCGTTTTGCCAGTACACCTATGCGAACATTTTTTTCAGATGCATGAGCGAAAGAATAATAAGGATGAGAGAAAATAAAAAGAAACAAAAGAAAAAGGCATACTGCAGATAATTTCTGCTTATTCATATTATTTTGCCCCGGCTAAGCCATATTGTATTTATTCATAAGCCGATAAGCTATTAAATTCAAATTAAAAATCGTAACCCCAGTCAGTCTTAAGTACTTTTGAAACTACTTACTTTGTGGTAAAATTTATAATTATTAAAGTTTATATATATATTTTACAGTAAATAATTTTAGATATCAACTTATGTTGGCAAAATTGGACTAATTAAGCAAAGGGTTAAGCCGTTTGCCTATTCAACCCTGTGTTAATTTTGCTATATTCAACATGGCAGGCAGGGCAGGCCACCATCCCCCTCATATCTTAGGAGAGCAAGAGAAGGTACTTCTTGTCAAACAGCGATAGAGATGACATAAAAAGCGAGTCATCGTGAGGGCAACAACCCGTGGCAATCTCATGTTAAACAGCATGTTGCATAACAATGTTAGTATTAAAAAGTTAGGACATACTGATATATTATATTATATTATAAGAAAAAATAATTGACAAATATTATTATATATGGCAAAAATGTAGTCAGCAAAACACTTTGAGGTTTTTATCTCAGCCATAGTTTATTAAATGAAATTAGTCTGGAGGTTGATGTTGAAAAAAATTTTCCCTGTTTATGTTAACAAAATGAGTCCTTGCTATACAAAAGATCATCTGGGTAATACAGGCTGCCCGGCTGGCAACGACATTCCAAGATTTTTGAGGCTTGTGGCATTACAAAGATTTAAAGAGGCATTTTATGTTCTTAAAGAAACCAATCCTTTTTCAGCCGGATGCGGCAGATTTTGTGATCACCCCTGTGAGACAGCCTGTAACAGGAGTAAATTTGATGAACCTGTTGACATTAAAGCTTTGGAGCGGTTTGTGGCTGACTGGGGCTATAAAAACAATCTTAAACCCAATGTCCCGAAAATAAAGAGAGATACCTCTGTGGCAGTAATAGGGGCTGGTCCTGCAGGGTTATCTTCGGCATACTTCCTGGCAAAAAATGGCTATAACGTTGATATTTATGAAAAAGCTGCCAAAGCAGGGGGATTGTTAGTTTACGGTATTCCTGAGTACAGATATCCCAATGATATACTTGAACATGAATTACAGTACATATATGAAACCGGAGTTAATATTATACTTAATCATGGGGTTGACAAAAACCGGTTTTTGGATTTGGCAGAGGAATATGACTCAGTTATTGTGGCAACCGGAGCACAAAATCCAGGTAAACTGAATATTGAAGGGGAAAGTCTTTCAGGTGTCGAAAACGGCATCGAATTTCTTAGGAAGATAAATTCAGGGAATTATAAAAAAACTGATATAAAAAATGAAGAAAGTATAGGTGTAATAGGTGGAGGTTATACAGCTTTTGATGTGGCCAGAGCATCAACCCGGATGGGGGCAAAACCTACTGTGATTTATAGGAGAACTTATAAGGAAATGACGGCTCATGTCGGAGAAGTTGAAGACTGCAAAAAAGAAGGAGTGACATTTTTCCTTTTACGCCAACCTGTTAAAATTGAACAAGCTGGTGATAAGCTGAAGCTTGTGTGTCTTAAAATGAAGCTTGGTCCGGTTGATGAAAGCGGGAGATCCAAACCTGTCCCGGTGAAAGATTCTTACGAAGAATTTTATTTTGACAGAATAGTTTTAGCAGTAGGGGACAAGCCTGATTTATTTTTTGTGGGTGAGAGGTTTGTTAATGAATATCCAAATCTTAACTGTCCGGATCTTCCCGATGATGTTAAAAGCAAGATTTTTATTACAGGTGATGCCAGCCAGGGTAATTCGGAACTTGTTGGCATGGTTGTAAGAGCTGTTGGTTCGGCACAGATTACTACAAATGCAGTACGAAAATTTCTTGGTGAAGAGTTTATCTCAGGCAGTGATAAAGAAGTCGCATTTTTTGACACGCTGAACACCAAATATTTTCAGGAATCCACACGTCTGGTGGAGCAAAAAATTGAGCTTGAAAAAAGAACCTCAGGATTTCACGAAATAGTTCAGGGCATAGATGAGGATACAGCGGTTCTATTTGCGGAGCGATGTTTTTTTTGTGGTTTGTGTATACAATGTGACTGGTGTTATCATTACAGTGATGGGACTATTTTGAAATATGGTAAAGAATGGAGCCCAAAAGTTGATGAGTGCTTTTATGCTTTCATAAATAATAAAATTTCAGACGCTACTTTTAAAAGTATCGAGGCTTGCCCAAGGTCTGCATTAAGTATTGCAAAGGAAGGCTCTAAACTTGCCGAACATTCGTTGCAACAACATGTGAATACAGACAGCGGGAAATAATGGAGGAGCCAATGAGTACAGTAACGAAATATCCAGGCACAGAAATTAGTGAAAGAGAATTCAGCGGTGGAGATGAGGGGCTTTCCCCCGGTGCATGCGGGCTTCTTGCAGCAGTTGGAAATTTTAAGCTCAGCGCTCTTTTGAAAAGCGCGATGTGTCTTCAGTATCGGGGCAGAACCGGAGCCGGTATTACTCTTAAAGGAATATACAAAGATCATAATTTTTACGTTTTTCATGTAATGTACAGGGATCAATATAAAGTCGGTGAGCTTGAAAGTGTCATAGAAAGCTGGGGTGTTCATATAGTTGAGTCCCACGAAATGGTTCCACGGAGACTTTATTACGAATATGATATACCTGTTATTAAAAAGTATTTTGTTGCACCTCCTACAATAGATGAAATAAGATACAGAGAAACGATAGATAGTGAATATTTCTATATTTTAAAGCAAGTAACGAAGTTTAATAAAAAATTTATCAAAGACGCACGGATATTTTCCAGTTCAAAAGAAAACGGTACGTTTCTTACAGCTTTTGAATTGGCTGACACGATAAAGATATATGACATTGAACAGTTTGAAAACAGTGATTATGAAGCATGTCTTATTCATCTGAGATGGCCGACAAGCTCAGGAAGAGGATTGTGGTGGGGACCTCAGCCCATTTCTGTGGGTGAAATAGCAGGAATCCATAACGGCCACTTGTCCAGTGATAAAGCCAATGCCATGGCTTTGGAACAGTTGGGGATATATCTTCACGTTGGTACGGACTCCGAAGCTATCTTTCTGGAAGTTGATTATTTACTCCGCAATGGTTATTCCATACTGGATATCGAGTGGATTATAAGCAGAAAATTTCCCAGAGAGCTGGAAAATATGACTGAAGATGACCAAAAACGTTTTAAAGAGCTTGTATCCGATCCATATTTGAAAAAAATGAAAATGAGCGGACCGGCTACATCCATAGTTATGTCTGAAGATGAAATCCTCGGATTTACAGACAGGGATCATTTAAGGTCTTTTAGTATAGGTTATAACAGCAACGTGGCCTTTATGGCCAGCGAGCAGAGAGCCATTGTCTCGGCTGCATATTTTTTACAGGAAAATCTGGATGATATATACGATCCTGATGCCGGAAAAGTTGTGGGTTTTTCAGTGAAAAATAAAAAAATAAAGAAACTTGACTACGGGTGGAAAAGAAATGAAAAGTATTGAAAAAAATGAAGTTGTTGTAAAAAAATCTATCAGATACACAGAGCCTGTAAAAACCGGAATTTATGCCACTGGGGCGAAGCATCTGGTTAAGATAACTGATGATGCTGAAGAACCGGGGAGAGGCTGTGTTTATTGCGGAACATGTGTTGAAGCTTGTACACATAATCTCAGCAATCCTGAGAGCAAAACGGGCGTTTTTTCCATGGAAGTGCTTTACAGAGACAGTGAAGGCAACAGAGTATTGCCGGAAAATGAAGAAACGGTTTTTATGGAAAAAATTCTCTGGATTAACCCGGATGAATGCTGTAATTGTAAGCGTTGCGTTAAAATGTGTCCTCAGCGGGCTATAAAGGTAACAAAAAATCCGGATTATCACGATATCGGTGTGAATCTGACAAATTCTGAAATAATTAATAACTGCCTGTCAAGAGCAAGCGGTAATTCCACAATCAGCAGTGCTCATCTTGGCAAATTTCCATCAAAACTCAGTGAAGACTGGATTATTGATGCCGCTGAAATACTTTCTCCCCAAAGGGATCATCTTCATGAATATGCCGGGAGCATGGACGAATTGACTTTAGGTAAAAGAAATGCAAAATTTCACTGTAAAACACCTGTTTTAGATGTCCACATGAGCTATGGATCTAACAGTCACGAGGCTTTTCTTGCAAGACTCATGGCATGTATAAAGCTGGGCAGACCTTTTTTCACCGGAGAAGGATATATACACCCTGACATGATGCCTGCTGCAAAACATTGCATTTTGCAGTTTGGTTCCGGCGGTTACGGTCCGTGGGTGGAATTGGACAAATTTGCAGGTATTTCAATGAAATACGGTCAGGATGCTAAAAAAGGGAAAGGGGGAAGACTCCAGGCAAAAAAAAATGATATTGAAATTGCTCTGCTCCGATGTGTTGAAGCGCTTAGAAATCTCACTGCTCCCAACCCCCAGCATCTGCAGTACTCAATTGAAGAGCTGCCAATGCGTGTGGAATCCCTGAGAGCACTGCTTGGTGAGGATAAATTGATAGGCGCCGATGTTTACGGAACTGCCTGGAATTTTCCTGAAATTGCTGTTGCTCTTGCAAAAGCTGGCTTCGATTATATTACGGTGAAAGCCGGAGATGGTTCCACCGGTGCTGCTCACATAGTGGATATGCAGAACAGAGGACTTAATGTTGTGTATCTGACGCACGTTGCCGACTTGGCTTTGAGAAGGGAAGGATTAAGGGAGCAGGTGTCTATAATTTCTGAGGGGGGAATTTTGGACAGTTTTCATGCCTTTCTTGTTTTGCTTGCAGGAGCAGACTTTACGGGAATGGGAATGAGAACACTTCATCCTCTTGGATGTACGCTTTGCAGAAGATGTCATACAGGGCAGTGTGCGTGGGGAATAACTTCCAGACCTTATGGCACAAGAATTGATCCCGGTGTGGGCAGTGAAAAGATTGTTAAAATGATCAAAAGTTTTGTGGAGGATATGGAAGGGCTTGCCGCCGGATTGGGAATGAGTAGCCATACTGATGTCGTTGGAGCCAGACGTTTCCGATATCACGGTAAAGATCCGCTTCTGTATAATACGTTTGGTAAAGAAGAAATTGAAAAACAGGTGGAGGAAGTTGCGGTAAAGGAACGTTTCCACAAAATTTTTAAAACAAGTAAAGATATTAGATTTGAGAATAAAGATTTCTTTTCTTCAACACTTGCAAATATTAACGGTGATAGTCTGATCATTGACGTAGATGCAGATAAAATAGACAGCAGAAGTCTGAACGTCTTGATGAAAGATGCTGTTAAAAAAGGCGTAAAAAAATTCACTTTAAAAAATGTTATTGGACAAAGAATTATTGGTACCGGAGTTAATGCTGAAGAAATAAATGTTGAAGGGCTTGTTGGTAATCATTCATTTGCATTTGTAAGAAATATGACAGTTAATGTGGTCCCTGCTAAAATGGGGAAATTCAATGTACCGGCTAATGCTCAGGTGGGCGTGGCTAATACTTCCAATCCCACTGAGATGAATATTGCGGGGCATGTCAGTGATCTGTTTGCTGCATATGCTGTAAGTGGAACGTTCAGAGTGGCCAAAAGCGGTGGTGTTAGAAACCTTCTTCTTATGAAAGCCGGAATTCCGCGGGAATGGGCTAAAATCAACCTGGAAAAATATGCTAAGTATACAAATAAACAGATAATTGAAGACCTTCTCTTAAATTATCAGAAAAGAAAAGCTTCTTTGAATAGAATGGGATGGCACAAGTTTATACGCTCACAGGAGAATAAACTTAATGACAGAAAACCACCTATAGCTATTTTTGGCTTGGGAACAGAACGTGGAATGGGTGATTATTTCATGGAGTATGCTCAGGGGGGTGTGGGAATTGTGCTTAACGTTGTAAATATGGAAAACCCTATGGGCTATTATATCTGCAGCGGTATGACTGCTGGAGCAGCATATATAAGGGGCAAAGTCACCGACTCTCAGTTAGGTGTGGGTGTAAGAAAAATAGATTATTTGACAGATTCAGATAAAAATTTGCTAAAAAAAGAAATTGATGATTTTTTATCTGTGTTTACAAAGATTAAAATTGATAAGCAATATAATGGCAAACTGTCTGTTTTTGCGGAATTATATAAAAATGATCCGGAAAAAATATTCGATGAATTTTGCAAAATTATACCTGTTTCCGCTGGTGCTGAAAAAATCAAAAGTAATGAGTGATATATAATGACGGGCAAACGACGTCATTACGAAAAACGGAGTGGAACCGAGGAATCTCTATTCAAACAACTACTTTCATGCCATCTCCATCCCCTCCTATCTTAGAATAAGGTATTTTGGATAAGTAGATTGAACAGATATAATTGATAAGAGACCTTTGCATAATTCC
>DDHP01000044.1:29461-38288 GCA_002338145.1 Deferribacteraceae bacterium UBA1873
TGCTGAAATAAATTCAGCATGACTAAATAGAGTTGTGCAAAGGTCTCGATAAACGAAAAACTTTGAACATTGAACATTGAACGAAAACTTGGGGGAAAGTAAGAGGGACTACATTTTCTTGATTTTTGTAATTAAGCTTCTGGAAATATTTTATCAGTCATTATAATCAAATAAAAAATGTAAAAAATAAATAAAAAACTTGTAAAATTTTTTTAAATTTTTTATTACTGAGTTGGAAAAAATAACAGGATATAATTTGATATTTTATATGCTCAGTGAAAATTTCTGTAGGAGCGCTTATTCTTTTACCCTGTCATTATCTTTTTTTCCAGACTCTGCCCTCTATACTCTCATAATATACAAAACGCTTACACATGCAGGATTCAAACGAATAAGGATTAAAATATGTCCAAAATCGATTAAGTTTTTTTATAATTTTCAAGGAGCTGCATATGGAATCAGTTGATTGGTTGTCTTTAATTTACGGTCTTGTCGGCGGTTTGGGGTTGTTTCTGTTTGGAATGCGTATGATGTCCGATGGACTGCAAAAGTCTGCCGGAAACAGTCTCAAAAAGATTCTTGAAAAACTTACGGCTAATCGTTTTATAGGTACCCTTGTGGGGATAATGGTAACCTCCATAATTCAAAGCAGTTCAGCAACAACTGTTATGGTAGTGGGATTTGTCAATGCGGGACTGATGAATATTACTCAGTCTCTGAGTGTTGTGCTGGGGGCTAACATAGGAACTACCATCACTGCCCAGCTGATTGCTTTTAAAATAGCAAAACTCGCATTACCGGCAATTGGCATCGGTGTTTTTATGAGACTATTTAGCTCCAAGAAAAAATACAATTATTACGGGGAAGTTTTGATAGGTTTTGGTTTGCTTTTTCTTGGGCTTTCAACGATGAAAGACGGCTTTGTGCCATTGAGGGATAGCGAGTTTTTTAAAGATGCTTTTGTCATGTTTTCATCCAACCCTGTTTTAGCGATAATTGCAGGTGCAGTTATAACAATGATTGTGCAGAGTAGCAGTGCTACAATGGGAATTACTATTGCACTGGCATCAACAGGGCTTATAGACTTTTATGGCGCCAGTGCACTTGTACTTGGTGAAAATATCGGCACAACTATTACTGCAAATATAGCTGCCATAGGAGCAAGCTCGAATGCCCGCAGAGCAGCTTTGGGACATTTTATATTTAATGTCATCGGTGTTGCTTATATGCTTATTTTGCTAAAACCTTTTGTTTTTTTTATAGATTCCATTACTCCCGGAGCTGCAAATATGGTCTTACCTTCAGGGGATAATCCCTACATAGCAAGACATATTGCTAATTTGCACACGATGTTTAATATAATCAATACAATTATTTTTCTTCCCATGTTGGGTACACTGGCAACTATTTGCAAATGGATTATTAAAGATAAAGATGAGGCAGTTCCCAGGTTTCAATATATAGATGAAAGGCTTATAGAAACACCTGAGCTTGCTGTTGTTCAGGCACGCAAGGAAGTCCAGAGAATGTCCGATATTTCTGTTGAAATGCTGGAGTTATCCAAAAAAGCTTTTTTCAAAAGGGATGTTAAACTAATCCAGGAAATTTATAAAAAAGAGGATACTGTGGATCTTTTGGAAAAGGATATTACCGATTTTTTAGTAAAGCTGTTTCAAAAATCTCTTAGCGAGGAAAATTCCAGAGTTGTTAACAATATTTTTCATGTACTACACGACATTGAAAAAATAGCTGATCATGCTGAAAATATCGCCAAATTTACAGAAAGAATAATAGAGAATAAGATTCATTTTTCCAAAGAAGCATTGGATGAAATGGAGCAGATTTTTGATGTGACAATAAGATTTGCAAACTACATACTTTATGAGTACAATAAAGGAGGTCTTCCTAAAAAAGTGAATACTGAAGATGAGGATGCCATCGACAGATTTAAACGAAAATTCAAAAATAACCATATGGCAAGGTTGAATGACGGCAGATGTAATGTGGATGCAGGCATAGTATATGTTGATATTTTGAATAATCTTGAGAAGGCAGGAGACCATACGTTTAATATAGCACAGGTTATTGAGGGAACTGCGTAATGATAACTGCAGGGGTAGATGTTGGAAGTAATAGTTTTAGGTTGTTAATAGCTGAAGTTGTTGACGATAAAATTTCAAATATAGTCTGTGAAAAACGCGTTATTACCCGACTTGCAGAGGGTTTGTCCCAAACAAGTAAACTTAAAACTGAAAATATTGACAAATCAGTGAATGTTTTGATTGAGTTTTTCAAAATCATAAAAAAATACAATGTCAAAAACTATTTTTTTGCTGCGACAAGTGCAGTAAGAGAAGCTTCAAACTCAGGGCAGTTTTTAGCCAAACTTGCTGAAAATAATATTGAAATAAATATAATAAATGGTGAACTCGAAGCGGAACTTACCTTTAAAGGTGTTAATTCTGTTATAGATATAAAAAGTTGTAACAGCTTAATTTTTGATATCGGCGGTGGTTCTACAGAGTTTATATCTTCAAAAAACGGGGATATTGTTTTTACCGAAAGTCTTGACCTTGGTGTAGTAAAATTTTGCAATATGTTTGATTTTAGCCACGCTGTTGATAACGAATTGGTTAGAAAAGTGAAAAAAAATATAGAAAAAAAATTGGAGAAAATTAATTTTAGTGCAATACATCCTGATAAAGTTATAGCTACCGCGGGAACAGCCACTACTTTAGCCGCAATTGACCTGGAACTTGAACATTACGATTACCGAAAAACAAACGGGCATAAGCTGCATATATCAAAGATTAAAGCTATTTTTGAAAAGATTATAAAAATGAATATGACAGAGAGACAAAAAATCAAAGGACTTGAAAAAGGCAGGGAAGACTCGATTATTCCCGGAATTATTATAGTAATGACCGTAATGGCTAAACTTAACACAGATAATCTGATAATAAGCGACTTTGGTGTCAGGGAAGGAATTGTAATTGCAGCCTCAAATCATTAGTTTAATTACCATACCTTTAATGACCGGTTTTGTTGGTTACTTTACCAACTATCTTGCCATCAAAATGCTTTTCAGACCGTATAAAAAGCGCTGGTTTTCTCTGGGTTGGCAAGGTGTTATCCCAAGAAACAGAAAAAAGATAGCCGGAGAAGTAGCCACTCTTGTGGGAAAAGAGTTGATCAGGGAAAATGACATAAAATCAGCTATACAAAGTGAAAATTTTCAAAATTTATTAAGCAATACCACAGAGAAAGAGATAAAGAACTTCCTTAAAAAGGATTACGGTTCTGCTTACTTTATCCTCAGCAACTTCGGATTGGATATGGATGATGTTATTGCATCCGTTATCAAAAATACCGCTCACAATGACCAGGCTGTTAACGTTATCAATAATCTGCTCAGGAAAATATCCCAGGAGATTCTGGACAGTTTTCTTCTGAAATCCATATCTGAAGTGGATGGTATGGAAAGTAAAATAAGTTATTTTGTAAAAAAAATAATGAGCAGAGGAAACTGGCAGGAAATACTTACCGATGAAGTGTTTGCAAAGATTAATAATATTCTTTATTCGGGAAATTGTCTTAAGGATGTTTTACCAGAAGAGCTCTTAGCTAAAAAAAACGAGATATCGGAAAAGATTACTGTAAAAGGTATTGAAGTTTTAACCAAGACATTGAATGATGATAAAACCAAGAAAATCTTAATAGAAAAACTAATAAATCTGAAAAATAATTACTTTGGAAGCGGTTTTTTTGACCAACTGAAGCTGGGGATGCTGAACGTTTTTCTTAATGAAGATGTTATCACCGATATAGTCAACAACGAACTGCCCCAGGTCATCAATGCCATTAGTGAAAATGAAGATATTATAAAAAAACTGGAAAAGTCTGTTGATGGGTATATAGATCAGTTTTTGGAAAAACCTTTTTATGAAATAATTGAAATAATCGGCCTGAAAACATTTTATAAAATTCGTCTCGACTTCAGTTCATGGATGAAAGATTACCTTAAGTCTGAATCTCTTATCAACAAAGTGGAGTCTTATCTTATTGGCAGTTACCGGAAATATTCCGGCTTTACATTCGGTGGTATTTTAAAGACAGCGGGCATTGATCCTTACGAGTTATTGACAGAAAATATTGATATACGCTCTATCCTAACACAGAGCAAAACAAGCTCGGATGCTCTAACAGAGGGGGTCACCTCCATTCTTAAAGGTATAAATATAAATAATATATATGATAAAATTCCCGAATCCACCTTTGATGAAATAAAAAACACAGTACTTTTGAAAATCAATGAAATCCTTGACAAGCATATAGTTAACGTTCTGAGCACTATTAACATTACAAGCATTGTAGAAGAAAAGGTGAATGCTCTGGATCTGAATCAACTGGAGTCATTGCTTTTTGCTTTTATGAAAGATCAATTCAGATGGATTAACCTGCTGGGGTTTGTTTTAGGTTTTATTTTTGGTACAATCCAAAGCTTATTTTTATACTATTTCTAACCATTTAGGTTGTTATTACGGTTCCTTTTTCATAAACAGATACAACTTTTGTGTTTTTATATCTGAAGTTAAAAATAGCTCTTTTTTAGGGAAATCAAAAACTTTTATAGCATTTTTAATATCGCTGTTTACGTCTATTAAATCTTCTGTGAGTGAGTCTGATTTCTCAAAAAAATCAAAATCTATAAAACCGTTGCCTTTTTTGGCAAAAATTGCCAGATAAAAAATGTTTGACTCCACTATGTCCTGGAAAAAATGTGTACCGAATGAAAGTTCCGGCATAAGGCCGCCGGCCTCATATTCAATTTCACCAATTCCGAACATATTGTTGATATCAGAAAAACTTACCGGTACACCGAGCTCAGGAGATGCTGTCCCCCATCTTCCGGGCCCCAGCAGGAGAGTATAAAAATTTTTCTCACCACGCATTTGCTTATTTATTTCACCTATTTTTCTTGCCACTTCATGTTTATTGCTTAAACTAAGATAAGAATACTCTTCAGGATCAATGTAGATAATTCTTCTGATATAGTTGCAGATGTTGCCACCCATAAAATTGCCTTCAGATTTTATAAGTATTTTATCGTCTGAAGATGGTTTTATATTAAATTTTGATTCACTGCTTGTGTTGGCCTGTAACGGTCTGCACTGTACAAGGTTAATAACAAAAGAATCACTGCTGAGAAAATTTACAGTAAATTCCGTATCCACAGGGCAACCGTACTCTTCTTCGATTGTATTTAACATATCGGACATAATTTTAGGGAATTCACTTTTCAGAAGATTTTCAAAAGTTAATATCCACAAATCTTTTACCTTTCTGCCGGATTCTCTCAGTCTTCTCATCATGAGGTTATCTCTTATCGCAATCCAATTTAAATCGAAAGGTATATTCGATTTATCAAGGCTGTAAAAAGAAACAATATGCTTTCCACTACTTCTGACATCCAGAACATCCAAGTCTTTTTGGGAAAATTTTCTTATATTTTCGCTGTCAGATAGCGGTACCAAAAGGGGGTTGTTCAATGGCACAATCCTTGGATAATCACCATCTACCCTGTTTACCGCTCTTGTGCCCAGCCCCATAACAATTCGCAGCATACCTGCATCAGGATCGATTTCATTACTCCATACGTAAGTATTATATGACAAACCAACACCGGCAACATGCGGATAATAGTAATAACCGTGATAACTTCCGGATACACGCTGTACTAACAGTGCCATAACCTCATCAACATCTTTCAGGCCTCTTTCCAGGCGGTAACTGAGAGCATCTTCACTCATCGCACTGGCATATATTCTTTTAAGAGAATGAATAAAATCTTCGAATCTTTCATCACGGGTTCCCTGGATAGGGCAAAAGAAGCTTTCATATTTCCCGGCAAAAGCGTTTCCGAAACCATCTTCCAGCAGGCTGCTTGATCTTACGATAAAAGGGTACTGTCCGAAATGATCCAGCATTTCATGAAATTCATCCTTCACATCTTCAGGGAAGTCGCCTTTCATTATTAATTTTTCCAGTTTCCTGCCAGCTTTGAAATACCCTTCATCTGTTTTTTGCTCCATGAATATATCCCACCAGCCGTTAAAAATAATAAATGTGTAAAAAATATCCGAGCCGATATAGAAAGAATCATGGGGTTCCAAAAGTTTTTCCCATTTGTCCTTGTTAGTGTTATGAAGAATTTTTCTTGCCAGCAACATCCCCACAGCTTTCCCACCAATAAATCCCGTACCTATCATTCGGTTTTTTATTTCCAGAAGATCCATTATGGTAAAATGTTTCCTGACAAGGGAGAGAATTTTTTGATCCCTTCCCATGAGGGCTTTTGTAATACGTTTCAGAATTATACTGTCTTTATTGTAGGCTCCGGAATCGTGGATTTTTTCAGCATCCATGAAAAGTCTGTCCCATGAATCAAGATTCTTGTTTAAAAGGTTTTTATTGACAGCGCTAAGTGATGTGGAAAGCTTTGTTGCCTGGTAACTATTATCTATGGGGATGAAATTGTTTTCATCTTTGCACTCGTGGGGTAAAAACATTGTGGGGCTGTTTTTCATAAAAACTTTATGAGGATGGACATACAAGGTGCCTTCCCTGTTAAAAATTTCCACAAGTATCTGGGTGGTCTTCCTGATTTTTGAGATGGTGCTAAAAGAGTGATAATGCTTCAGAATTGTAAAGTAAGCGACAGTTTCAAGTTCATACAGTAAAGGGCATATTACCATAAAAAAATTGGAAATTGCAGCGTCTGTCACCCATTCGTAGAGAAGGTCAGATAACGAGTCAAAAACATAAAATACACCTCTTCCTCTTTTCTCAATTATTGAATACACCTCTTTGGTGAAGGATTCGAAACCTGCGCAGGCTTCCAGATTATACTGCTCGACATTGGATGATAATTCATCGGTAATAAGACTTTCATGTGAAGCAAATCTAAAATATACGATTTCCCTTTTATCATTTATTGCCTGTCTTACAAACGGTGTAACAAAATACATATATTCACTTATAGATGGCGAAAGCCATACAACATTGTCCCCTTTGGTAAGTTTGTTCAGTATGGAATCGAAACCGGGTATCCCGGAGCTTACTGCCCTGTTATCCATCAAAATATACTCCTTAAAACTTTTTCAAAATATAAAAAAAGGGGTTGTTGTAACTAACAACCCCACGAAGTATATACTATATAGCTAAAATGCTCAATAATTTCTTTAAATTAGTCCCAGAGCAATCATTGCATCAGCAACTTTTCTGAAACCTGCAATGTTTGCACCTGTAACATAATCACCAGGAACACCAAATTCCTCTGCTGCTTCCAGAGAGTCCCTGTGAATGTTTATCATTATTTCATGTAGTCTTTTTTCCGTATAATCGAAAGACCATGAGTCTCTGCTGGCATTTTGCTGCATCTCCAAAGCTGAAGTCGCAACGCCGCCTGCATTTGCAGCTTTCCCAGGACCATAAGCAATTTTTGCATCCTGAAAAACCTTTATACCATCCGGCGTAGTAGGCATATTGGCTCCCTCGCTAACCGCAATACATCCGTTTTTGACCAGAGTTTCAGCATCTTTGCCGTTAAGTTCGTTTTCTGTAGCTGCAGGTATTGCAACCTGGCAGGGTATGTCCCAGATATTGCCATTGGGAATAAATTCAGCATCTTTGTGATATGTGCAATAGTCCCTTATACGCCTTCTTTCCACTTCTTTAAGTTGTTGCACCAGATCTAGGTCAATACCTTTATCGTGTCTGATTACGCCGTTGGAATCGGACATGGCAATAACCTTTCCACCCAATAGTTTGATTTTTTCAACTGTGTATATTGCAACATTACCTGAGCCGGAAACTACGCATGTCTTACCTTCAAGACTGTCATTTCTGGCTTTCAGCATTTCATCCACAAAATAAACTACTCCATAACCGGTTGCTTCTTTCCTGACTTTGGAACCACCCCATGACAATCCTTTACCCGTAAGAACGCCGGATTCATACACATTTGACATTCTTTTATATTGCCCGAAAAGATACCCTATTTCTCTGCTCCCCACACCAATATCTCCAGCAGGCACATCGGTTTTTTCTCCTATATGTCTGGAAAGCTCGGTCATGAAACTTTGGCAGAATCGCATTACTTCACTGTCAGACTTACCTTTTGGATTAAAGTCAGATCCGCCTTTACCTCCACCTATAGGCAGACCGGTGAGGGCATTTTTGAAGATTTGTTCAAAACCGAGAAACTTAATTACACCAAGATAAACAGATTCATGGAATCTCAACCCTCCCTTGTAAGGTCCCAATGCACTATTAAACTCTACCCTGAAGCCTCTGTTTATATGAATTTCTCCCCTGTCATCCTCCCACGGTACCCTGAAAATAATTTGTCTCTCAGGCTCACAGATTCTTTCTATGATTTTGTGGTCAGCGTATTCCGGATATTTTTCTATTACAGGCCCAAGGGAATCCAGTACTTCTCTTACAGCCTGATGAAATTCATTTTCACCGGGATTTCTTTCTACAACTTGTTGATAAATTTCCTCGATAGTTTTTTTTGTTTTGTTTTCCATAAATATTCCTCCTGAAACAAGCTATTTTTCCTTAAAATATCTAAACATTCTTCACTATTTTTTAATAAAATAAGGTAAAAGTCAACAAAAACTTTTTTTGTTTGATTTTCAGTGTTTTCTGCCAATCCTTTTAATCAATTTTGCACAACGAGACCTTTGCATAATTCCATAATTGTCACCCTGAACTTGTTTCAGGGTCTCATAACTTACTGATATAATTAGATGCTGAAATAAAT
>DDHP01000044.1:38499-53846 GCA_002338145.1 Deferribacteraceae bacterium UBA1873
ACTTGTTTCGGGATCTATGAATATCAACAAGTTACGAGACCATGAACCAAGTTCAGAGTGATAGTAAAGTTATTGCGCAAAGGTCTCTAATTATTATTTTGGGATTTAAAAAGATGTAATTTTGAAACTGAATGTGGAATTGCCGGTTATTCTGGCGTTATTGTCATATCTTTGCTCATATACAAAGGCATTGTTCTCATAATCCACAAGTATTACTGTTGAGGATCTTGTGCCATATTTTGCCATATTTACAAAAACAGGAGACAGCTCTTTTTCATAAGCTGGTGAAATACCTGTATCTGGCAGCATATCATAATCTACTTTTTGACTATCAGATAGTATGCCGAAAAGATCTTTGACGGGAAAATCAGGGTTTGTGATTACTTTTTTCAGAAGGTGTTTGCCTCTGTTTATTTTAGGCCAGGGGGTATCCAATGTTGCATTGCTCAGGCCATATAAGCCGGGAGATATAGGAAGTGTCCCGTTTGATCTATTGCTAAAATAATATAATTTATCAATGGTTCCAAAAATTAAGTTGTAACCTTCATAATGATTTTTTGTTTTTTTCAGATAGTCTGTAAATTTTTTGACTCCGTTTTCCTGTTCTAAAAATTTTTTTACAATCTGTCCTCTTGAAGGCTTGGTGGGAGATGCTGATATCTGTTCTCTGAAGTTAGTAAGAGCGGCCAGCTTTCCTTGTTTTGTAATTCCCATCCAGGTGCCGCCGCCCTGAATATCTTTTCCTGCAAGGACAGAATTGTTTTCAGGCCAGAAATGCATTTTTACAGTTTCTCTGTTGTAAAATTCATCACGGTTGGCACAAAATATGAGCTTGTACCTGCTATGCTGCTTATAACTGAAAACAATAAAACACATAATTTAGTTTAAGTTAAACATAATCATTTTTATATTAGTCATATCTTCAATTGCAAACTTAACACCTTCTCTTCCGATACCGCTCATTTTATTTCCTCCGTAAGGCATATGATCCACCCGGAATATGGAAGTATCATTTATCATAACGCCACCCACGTTAATATTGTCCACAGCGTAATATGCTTTATTGATATTGTTTGTATATATGCCAGCCTGAAGTCCATATTCGGAATTTTCCACCTTTTTCACAACTTCATAAAAATCATCAAATTCGACTACAGAAACAACAGGGGCGAATATTTCCATGCACATTACTTTCATTTCATCAGTAACATCTGATAAAACGGTGGGCTCCAGCATTCTGCCGTCTCTTTTTCCGCCTAAGATAATTTTTGCTCCCTGATTGACCGCTTCATTGATCCATGATTCCGCCCTTTCTGCTTCTTTTTCGTCAATCATCGGTCCCACATCACAGTCCTTTTCCAGGGGATTGCCGAATTTAAGCTTTTTCACTTCCTGCAAAAAATGCTCCTTGAACTCATTCAGGACATTTTTATGAACATATATCCTTTGCAGAGAAATACAAACCTGCCCGGAATTAGCAAAGGCACTGGATGCACACTTTGCTGCTGCTTTTTTCAGGTTGGCATCTTCATCGATGATAGTGGCTGAATTGTTACCTAGCTCAAGGGTTACTTTTTTTATTCCGGCTTTCTTTGTTATGCTATTGCCTACTTCAGGAGAACCGGTAAAGCTTATCTTTTTGCAGTCAGGATGTGACACAATCATATCTCCCACAACAGAGCCTGATCCTATTACTACATTAAAGACCCCTTCCGGCAGCCCGCTTTCCTCCAGAATTTCTGCCAAAACTATAGCTGTCACCGGTGTGGTGGAGGCCGGCTTAAGAACAACAGTGTTTCCGGCGGCTATTGCAGGAGCGACTTTATGCCCGACAAGATTAAGAGGGAAGTTAAATGGTGTTATCGCACCCACAACACCAATTGGTTCCCGGATAAAATATCCTTTGCGATTTTCCCCGAATTTGCTGGCATCCAGAGGGACTGTTTCCCCGTGAATGCGTTTTGCCTCTTCTGATGCAAATTTAAAGGTTTCGGCACCTCTGAGTACTTCATTTATGGAATATTTCCATGCTTTACCAGCTTCTTTGCATATAATTTTTGCGATTTCTTCCTGCCTTTCCAGTATTTTATAATAGGTTTTTTCCAATATCTCCGCACGTTTGTGTGCCGGATATTTTTTAAAATCATTAAAAGCAGATTTTGCTGCCTTTATTGCCTCATTTACCATATTTGCATTGCATTTGGGAACTCTGGCAAAAACTTCACCTGAGAACTTATCAATTACAGCAACAGATTCTTCGCTTTCCATCCATTTTCCGTTTATAAGTGTTTTATAAAGCTTCTCCATAATAACACCCCCTTTATCCTTATGTTGCAAATATATATGAATATGAGAACATTTTCAATGTCACATTGAATACTTTTATTTTCATACCATCTCCATCCCCTCCTATCTTAGAATAAGGTATTTTGGATAAGTAGATTGAACAGATATAATTGATAAACGAAGAACTTTGAACATTGAACAAAAGCTTGGGGGAGATTAAGAGGAGGTAGGCGACAGTAGCTTTGAGTTTTGGCTGCAAAATGTGCGCAAATTATATTGAAAAAATACGCTTATTGCGAAAAATAAGTTAACTCCAGTAAGTAGGAGATTGCTTTTCTTGTTTAAAAGTTATAAAATGATATCAAATGGAACTCTTTATGAAGAAATATTGTCTTTTTATTTTTTTTCTGATTGCCGGGATAATTTTTCACCTTTTCAAATTACTTCTTATGGATAGAGAATTTTCTTTTATTTTTGATGAGGTTATCTTCTACATAATTTTGGTACCGGTTTTAGAAGAGACTATTTTCAGGGGAGGTATACAAAATTATTTAAAAGGTAAAATTCCGACTTTCAAAAGCATTGACAATATCAAAAACGTTTTGTCAACAAAATCTTTCATATCTTTGCAGAACATAGTAACTTCACTTTTATTTTCAATGGCACATCTGTTTTATTTTAGTCTGTTACATGCTTTTTTGGTGTTTTTTCCATCACTGATTTTTGGCATAGTATATGACCGGTACCATAATTTATTTTTTCCAATATTTTTACACGGAATTTATAATTTAAGTGTTTTTATTATTTGATTTGAAATAAATTTGTGCTAATATCCGCTCATGCTAAACACAAAATATAATGTAATTATTTATTCAGCTTTACTATCTTTTGGGTTTTCTGTGTTTGTTAATGGGTATATAGGTTATAAGTTTAATCCTGAGCCCATTAAAACAACTGCGGATTTAGTTACAAAAGCTGAAATGTCCAAAGAGTTATTTGATAAGGAAATGGTTCTTAGTAAAAATATTTTCGATCTTGAAGTTGTTTCTGGTAAACGTGCAGGTGCTGATACTTTGGCTGGGAATAACACTAAAAATAATAGTGTTTCTGCTAACTCTTCGAATAGGCCTTCAGCAGGCAGCGGTGCCACAAAAACTGAAGAAGAGTTCGAAGGGAAACTTCTGGGAGTTTTGGTTGGAGATGATGTTTTTTTGGCTATAATCAAGTTTAAGGGTGATGTTGTTATTCTGCGAAAAGGGATACCGAATGATGAGCTTGAATTGATGGATGTTTTCCCTGACAGTGTTAACGTTAAATATGACGGTGATATTTACAGCCTTACTTTTCCGGAAGAAAATATCGCTGGTGTCTCCGGAGCTCAAAATCAGAGTGGAGAAAAAAACAACGCAAACAAAGATAATCTTCACTATCAAATCAGCAAGCAATACCTGACTACCAAGCTTCAGGATATGAACAGTATACTGAGGACAGTTTTTATTTCTCCACATTATAATAACGGCAATTTTGTCGGTTACAGAGTAAGCAGACTTGCCGATTCATCTCCTTTAAAACAGGTGGGAATCAGGCAAGGGGATATTTTGGTGCAGATTAATGGTGAGACACTGGATTCACCTAACAAAATGCTGGAATTGTTTAGCAAAATAGATGATTTAACAGCGGCTAAGATAGATATTCTCAGGAATGGAGAAAGGAAAACTCTTTTTGTGGAAGTGAAATCATAAATTGTATTACATTTATTTAATAATACCTGGTATTTTGGAGGATATGATGGGAAAAATCAGCAATCTTTTAATTACGCTTTTTATTTTTTTAATGTTAAGCAGCGTTGCCGCTGCACAGATAGATGTCAATCTGAAAAATGTTGCTTTAAAAGACTTTGTTCAGTTTGTTGGGGAATTTACAGGTAAAACAATAGTATACGATGAAAGAATGCTCAAAGGTAATGTTTCAATAGACTCAAAGGCCAGAATGAATAAAGATGATTTGATGGAAATATTTTACACTGTTTTGAATATGAATAACCTATATGCAGTAAACAAGGATGACTATATACAGATATTGCAGGAAAGGGATTTACAGGATTATCCTGATGAGTTTGTCGACAATGTGGATAAAACATCAAAGGATTTTGTGACAGCTGTCATTACGGTGGAAGGTATTGATCTTACACAGGTTGCCAGCTCAGTGGCCAGGTTAAAATCCCGACTGGGGCATATTCAACCGGTAAAAGGTATTAATGCTCTGGTTATCAGAGACTCTTCTGACAGGGTTAATAAAGTGATAAGTGTTGTGAATTCGCTGGAAAACATTGCTGGTAACATGGAACTTAAATCCATAAGAGTGAAAAATACTACTGCAAAAAATTTAATGGATCGCATTAAAGATTTTTTCAATCAACTGAAGGCACAATCTATGGTGGCAATGGATCCTGTGATTATAGCTGACGATATGTCCAATACTCTGATTATTGCAGCCACAAGACATGAATTAGAGAAGATTGATTATATAGTTGAGAAGCTGGATTCTTCAGATGTGCAGCCGGCTAGCTCCCCTAAAGTCTTTTATCTTAAAAATGCAGTGGCAGAGGATGTTGAAACTGTTTTAAACAAACTCCTCGGTTCAATTGAAGATCCCAAAAACGCAAAGAATGTAGAGTCTAACGTTGCTTCTGATATGGCTACCAATTCTATAATAGCCGTGGGTAACAATGAACTCTATTCGAAGCTTGAAGATCTTATTGAAAAACTGGATATTCCCAGAAAGCAGGTTTATGTGGAAGCTCTTATTATGGAGACTACTCTGGAAAAAGGGGGAGAATTTGGTGTTGAATGGCTTGCTGGTGGCGGAAGTGATAACTTTGCCGGCTCTGTTGGATACTTAAATAGTGGTGCAGCCCAAAGTCTTATGGCGCCTGTACTGGAAGGTGATTCGCCAAATTTTTCCGCATTGCCTGGTGGTTTTAACGCCGGGGTTTTAGGTGATGTTATTACTTATGAGGGTACCAGCTTTCCTACACTGACAGCTCTTGTGAATTTTATAAGGACAGCCAACGGGATTAATATACTTTCCAACCCTCAGATTCTAACGCTGGACAACCAGGAAGCGGAAATTTTTGTGGGTGAAAACAGACCTTTTATGACGAGTACCAAATTTGATTCTAATAACAATCCCGTCCAAAGCTATGACTACAGGGATGTCGGTGTAAGACTTACAATACAACCTCATATCTCCAGCAATGATATGATAACACTGGATATTGAGCAGGAGGTTAAACAAGTAACTTCCAACGCTGGAATAGATGCTCCGGCTCCAATTACGCTTACAAGAAATACCAGCACAACTGTCAAGCTTAGAAATAACAGCAAACTTGTAATCAGTGGTTTGATAAGAGATGACTCCGATGAGTCAAATTCAGCAGTACCGGGCCTTTCTAAACTGCCGCTTATTGGGTGGTTGTTTAAATCCAAATCAAAGTCAAATCAAAAGACAAATATGATGGTTTTTATAACAGCCAAGATAATTAATACTCAGGAAGATGCAAAATCCCTGACAGATGAAAAAACTGAAAAATACATGGAATTTGACAACAAAACTCGTGAAAACTTGAGGAAAGAATATTAATGAGCACTTTTGACAAAATTAAAGACTATTATCTTAAATTTCCGGATAGAAGTAACTTTATTCCTATAATGGAAAATGATGAATCAGTAGCCGTATATTATTGTGACGATGATGGCTTCAAAAAAGCTTTTTTGCTGGCAAATGCTTTGGAGTTAAATGCGGATTTCAGAGAAACAGATCAGAGCTTTATATTGGAAAAGCTGGAGGATATCTTTGAGGAATCATCTGAGGACTTTGACGAGAATGAAGATGATTTTGAGGATGTAAGTGATATTCTGTCAGCTTCCTATGAAGATGCTCCTGTTATTAAACTTGTCAATCAGATAATTATTAGTGCCGTTAAAGCGGGTGCAAGTGATATACACTTTGAAACACGGGCAAACTCTTTTTTGGCTCGTTTCAGGATTGACGGTAAACTGAGAACATTCAAACGTTATCCTAAATCCCTTCATGAAGCGGTAGTAGCGAGGATAAAAGTAATGGCGATGCTTGATGTGGCTGAAGGCAGGAGGCCACAGGATGGGCGAATCAATGTAAAAGTAGGTAATAGAAACATTGATATGCGTGTATCTGTTATCCCTTCTATTTACGGGGAAAAGGTGGTTCTGAGAATACTTGAAAAATCCAAAAACCTTCTCAGCCTAAATACAGTAGGTATGCCGGAGCATTGGATAAAAAGGTTTGAACAGCATATCAGCAAACCCAACGGCATAATTCTTGTTACCGGCCCCACAGGAAGCGGTAAAACTACTACACTGTATGCAGCGTTATTGGCAATGAACCGTCAGGAAAGAAATATTCTGACCATTGAAGATCCAGTTGAATACGATGTCGACGGCATTACCCAGGTACAGGTAAACAATACTGTTGGGTTAAACTTTGCAAGTGCCATTCGTTCATTTTTGCGTCAGGACCCTGATGTGATTCTGGTGGGGGAAATCAGGGATGATGAAACAGCTAAAACCGCCGTTCAGGCTTCGCTAACGGGTCACCTCGTACTTTCCACACTACATACCAACGATGCCCCTTCAGCTGTTGCCAGACTTGTGGAGATGGATATTGAGCCATTTCTTTTATCATCATCAATAACATTGGTTGTTGCCCAGCGGCTTGTGAGGAAAAATTGCCCCAATTGTGTGGAAACTGTGGCCATCGATGAGGATCTACATGCCATTTTGGAAAAAGAAGGAATTGTTTTGACCGAATATAAAAGAGGCAAAGGATGCAAAGAATGCTTTGATACAGGATATAAAGGAAGACTGGCTATTTTTGAGTTTCTGGAAGTCAACGATGCTATTAGACGTTTGATCAATAGGGAAGCTTCGGCTTTTGAAATAAGAGAAGCTGCGAAAGAAAGCGGTTTTCAATCCATGTTTCAGAGTGGCATGGATTTGGTAAAACAAGGGATAACAACACCTGAGGAAATATTGGCTACAACCAGGATAGATTAATGCCGACATTTCAGTATGAAGCACTAGACAAATCAGGTAAAAAAATAAAAAACACAGTTGAGTCAGCCTCCAAATCTGCCCTTCTTTATGAACTTAAACAAAAAGGTATTTTCCCCTATGAGATTTCAGAAGTGGGGAAATCAGCTAAAAAGATAAATTTTTCTTTCAATTTTGGTAAATCTGTAAGTGTAGCTGATATATTTTTTCAGCTTTCTATGCTGATTAAAAGCAGTATCCCTTTGGTTGAAGCATTGAAGATAGTAGCTGATAACGTAAAAAAACAAAGACCCAAAAGTATTCTTCTGGATATCTCTACAAGTGTTTCAGAAGGGAAAAGATTTTCTGAAGCTATGGCGAAACATAGCAAATTTTTTGATGAAGTTCATATAAGGCTTATTGAAGCTTCGGAAAAAGTCGGTAAGCTCAGTGATGTCCTTATGGATATAGCTGTGTATGAAGAAGATCGCAAAAAGGCTTTTGATAAAGTGAAGTCAGCTGTGGTTTACCCGTTGACTGTCCTTGTTATTGGGCTTGGAGTTGTCGGTTTTCTGTTAAGTTATGTCGTTCCCAAAATGAATAATATTTTTAAATCCATGAACCGTGAAATCCCTCCATCAACACAGTTTATGATATTTATGGGTAATTTTATCAAAGATTATGGCATGTTTGTGGTTCTTGCATTGATTTTAATAATTGTTAGTCTCCAGTACATCTATAAAAAGAACAAAAATGTACGATTAAAAATTGACAAGAAGATATATTCAATAAACTTTTTTAAAGAGGCTCTAATAGGTAAAGTCTCTCATATGATTTCTTTTTTACTGGCAGAAGGTCTGCCTTTGACACAAGCTATAGCTTTAGGCAGTAAAACAATCAATAATCAGTTTCTACAGACTAACCTCGAAGATGTTGTAGAGGATATAAAGTCGGGGAAAAACTTTTCACACTCTGCAGAAAGTAAAAAGATTTTCCCTGAAATATTTGTTGCTGCGGTAAAAACGGGGGAAAAATCAGGTGAGCTTTCGGAAATTCTGGACAGAATAGGTGAATTTTACAGTAAGCGTGTCGAGAAATATACTGCGACATTTATATCACTGATTGAACCGTTGTTTATTGTTTTTATCGGTGTAGTTGTAGGATTTATAGTACTTTCAGTTATGGGGCCATTGTTTGATTTAAATACTATTGTGGACTAAAATGTATCGACATAACTAAATACAGAGGTTTTTTTTGAAAAGAACAATCTTATCTGCGAAATATTGTTTTTTTATGAGTATAATTTATTTAATGATTGGATGTGCAGTTCCTCAGCCTGAGATGAATGCTGCAACTGGAGAGCGTATAAACTTAAAAGAAATAACGGATAATGATACCCGGGAAGATATTCCTGAAAATTTTGAAAAAACAATGCCGGAATCATCAATAATCTTAAACGGAATGGTTGTGTTCGAAAAAAAGTATATTACCGAGACTATTTCAGATAATGTTAGTGATTTTTCCTATGACAACGAAACTTTTGTGTTTTTAAAAAATGATATTCTGTATTCAAATGATAAATTGTGTAGCAGTATAAATATTAAAAATAAGCCTCAAGGCATACGGCTGTCAGATGGGTTAATTTTAACATATGGAAGTAACGAGATTTCAGTGTATTCAATCAATGACTGCGGTAAAATTTTTTCGCTGAAGAGAGCGTTTTCAAAAATTTCTTTTTTTTCTCCGTATATTATTCAGTACAACCGTAACGAGTTCAGTATATCCAAAGTAGGCTCTACTAAAAGACCGTTAACCGGTGGTTTGAAAATTCCAATAGAAAATATTTATTATTTTAACGGAAAGGTATACTTTTTGCTTAACCAAAACAGGCTGGTACCGCTGGTTTTGACTGAAAATATTAACGGTGAATTGGTGGGCTCTTTTACAAATCCGATACCTTTACCAGAAAACAGCAATATTATTACATCTGATGGCAATTACCTGTATTTAGGCAAGAACAACTATATTGCTCAATATGAACTCTCCGACATCAGTTTGAATAAAAAGCAAGAATATAAGATAGAAGATACTGAAGGTTGTCAATTTATTCAATCCAATGCACTGAAATGTGGCGATGAGATATTTTCTTATAGCCAGAATAAGTTTTTTAAACTTGGTAATGTGGAAAAAGCCCACACTACAGATAACAGTATACTTTATCTGAAAAAAAATATTTTAAATGCAATCTACACAGATGAAAAACATTTTGTAAAAGAAATTTTGCTGAATAAGCCGGATATATCTTTATGCAGGACTGAAACAAGATATTTTCTCAATGATTGGGATGGCAAAATTAAAGAGATAGACATTTACGCTTACTCATCAAAAGTTGTTAGCAAGATACCGGAAGATTGTTCCTATGGCTTTGATTTTAAGGGTGGATATTTTATTGATAATAAAAATAATATTAAAATAAAAGTGGCTGAAAAAGTAAATGAGAACGATAATTATAATATGTATTTAAGAAAAATCGGGGACAATTACTATTATTATTTTGAAAAAAAAGATGATTAATCAAAAAGATATTTTTTCTTGAATCATTGATAATCTTGAAGCATCTCTACGCATTTTTCTTTACATGCAATTTCTGCAGAACTGGAAATAATTTTATAACATGGTAAACGAATCAGCGAAGTTTCTTGCCAAACTACGCCTGTGATTTATACCCGCGCACCAAGGGATACTATTAATCTGACCTTTTTTACTCCAGCCTTTATACCGGAGAGTTTCATTTTAATAAATCCAACAATTTTGCCTTACTGTCCTCAGATAAAATAGCTTCAGTAGCCTTGTCTAATTTATCTAAATCGGTTACGGACTTTATAAACTCTTTCTCGGAGTCAGTGATGCCATACTTTAGGCTTATTTGTTTTATCACAGTTTGCTGAAGTCTTTTAGTCTCGCCATATATTATTCCTCTCTGCTCTCCCCTTTCCTCACCTTGTTGAATCCATCTCTCTGCTAATGTCGGCATCTTGTCTCCTCCTACAGCTTCCTTGACTACTTCTATAAATTCCTCTTCCCTAATATCCTTCTTGTTTACAATATAATCAAATATCAGTATCCAGCCACTCCCCTCTTCCGATGACAAATATTTTACTGACTTCTTTAACTCTCCCAAATCTTTGTCAAATATGTGCTTAAATGTTAATATAAACGCATAGAAAAACATATCAAGTATATTTTCCTTGCGAAGATCTTCAGCATCCCAATCATTTGTATCAAATAAAAAATAACGAAAATCTAAGCTGTATTTCTTTAAACCTTCTTCTACATTTATAAAATCTCGAAAATCCACAGGATGAGGCCATTTACCTTTACCGTGATAAAATACAATCGGGATTATAAACTCTAATTCCTTACCCTGATTATAATTATCTTCCCAAATACATAGCATGTAACTTAGTATCTGAAGTGGAGTAAATTTTGCTGACTCTGATTTGTGCTCTATAATAAAATAAGCCTGTGCCTTTTTATTGTTTTTCAGCGTAACCTGAAGAGCTGCATCAAGTAATTTCTTCTTATACTGAAGTCCTCTTTTCTCAGTATTTACTGAATTTATACCTTTTGATAAATCTATACTGTTGTAAATTTCTTCCGGCAGCGTAACCTTAAGAAGATTTTTTGCAGTATCTTTATATTTCAGGATATCCTTAAAAGTACCGTCGTGTATATCGTTTATTTTAGACATGTACTTTACATATATGGAAACTGGGAGGTTTTCAAGGTTAAAAAACAAGCCAGCTTAGCCTACACTTCGTAGGTGTATGACACGTATAGATAACTGTCATTCCTCGCCCTGTTAAATGCTGCTGGACAGCCCGGCAAAGCCGGAAGACCAAAAGCAGCTCGGCTCACCCATTCAAAAGCGACTGCAGAATATTTTCAAGCTTTAAAAAATCAAAAGGCTTCAGAATACATTCATCAAATCCATACTCTTTATAATTTTTCATAATATCATTTTCTGAATACCCGCTTGTAACAACAGTTTTAACATTCCCGTCAATTTCTTTTATATCTTTCAAAATCTGCTCACCGCTTCTGGATCCAGGAATGGTAAGGTCAAGAATTACAATATCAAACATATTTTTTCTGAATTTTTCGAAAACCTCGTTTTCACTTGTAGCAGTTGTCACATCAAATCCCACCATTTCCAGATAAATACGCGAACTTTCCAGTATAGACACCTCATCATCCAACATAAAAATCCGTTTACCCTTAAAAACATCCCTTTCTTCAATATTGTACTTATCTACGGCAGATGGATTATCATAACTATCGGATATATTGCTGATATCCCTGTCTAAAGGCAGATACACTGTAAATGTAGTTCCCACTCCCTCTTTTGAATCCAATTCGATCGTACCTCCATGCTTCGCAATTATCGAATAAGATGTTGCCAGTCCCAGTCCGGAACCTTCCGCTTTCGTAGTAAAAAAAGGATCAAAAATTTTCTGCTGAGTTTCCGGTGGTATCCCCGTACCTTCATCTATAAACTTAATCATTAAATATTCACCGGAATTCAGTTTTTTATTATTAACAATTTCAGTCTGTTCCACCTGTATCAAAAGCTTACCGCCGTTTTCCATGGCATCCATGGCATTAACTGTCAAATTTTGAAACACCTGACTCATCTGGTCACCATCAACATATAGCGGTGGAATATCCGAACCAAACTGGTAAACAACTTTTAAATTCGAGCCTGCCAAAGTAAAATCAACAGTATCCTTTATGATATCTTTTATCTGGGTTATTTTTTTGACAGGGGAACCCCCTTTGGAAAATGTCAAAAGCTGGTTTGTCAATTTTTTAGCTCTGTCTATAGAATTATCAATTTTTTCATATATTGTCTCAGCTTTCTGTTCATCTTTAATTATTCTGGCGAGTGAAATATTTGAATTTATTGCCGTTAAAATATTATTAAAATCGTGGGCTATACCTCCGGCTAATATACCCACTGATTTAAGCTTTTCCATTTTAAGCAGTTCCTTCTGCATCATCTCATTTTCCGTTACATCCCTGAAAACAATAACAACCCCTATTATATTTTTTCTATTATCAAAAATTGGAGCCCCGCTGTCGGAAATGATATATTGATCTCCGTTTTTAGAGATAAGCAGAATATCATTCTCCAAAGTTATATTTTTGCCACTTTGCATTACCTGTTTGAATGGACTTTCAAGTCTTTTTCCCGTCTTTTTGTCAACTATCTTAAAAACACTTTTCAAATCTCTGCCTACAGCTTCATCCCTTGAATATCCTGTCAATTCTTCCGCCACTCTGTTTATAACTACAACTTTCCCATTCACATCAGTTGAGATTACAGCATCCCCAATGGAACGGAGTGTAACACTTAAATACTCTCTTTCCTCCAAAATTTCTTTTTCATAACGCTTGAGTTCCGTAATATCTCTGCCGAGAATGACTAAATTTTTTCTGTCTACACTTTCGAAAAAAAACGGAACTTTAAACATATCGAATACATATTCAGCCCCGTCAGGAAAACTAATACGCTCTTCGGATCTGTATATGATGCCCCTCTTCCAGGCTTTTTCATCCATTCTGAGGCAATTAAGAAAAGCTTCTTTATAGCTTTCATCCACTAATTCAGCCAATTCAGCATCAGTCTTTTTATAATAATCAACATTTTTAAGTGAAAATAATTCAAGTGCAGCTTCGTTTGCAATAAGCCAGCGTCCTTTTTCATCTTTAAAACAGATAAAATCAGGCGAAGCGTTTATCAATGCGTTCATACGCTCTGCACTTTCAGCAATAGCTTTTTCCGCTTTTTTTCGTTTGGTAATATCAGTTACCACCAGAATTATCGCATTGACAAACCCATCATGGTCGTAAACAGGATTGATGGTAAATAAAGCCGGAAAATTATCACCGGTTTTTTTCCAAAAATACATTTCTCCCTTTATTCCGTTGTGTTTTATTTCAGAATTTTCCAAGTTTATTTGATTAAGCTGATTTTCAATATTTTCCCTTTCGGTTTCAGGAAACAGATCTAATATCGATTTTCCTGCAATTTCTTCCAATTCATACCCGAAAAGTCTGGCGGCCCCATTGTTAAAAATAACAACTTTCCATAATCCGTTTACAAGTTCGGCTTTAATGATTGCGACATCTTTTGCCGCTCTTAGTATATCCAGCAGGTTCTTTTCCCGTTTTCTCAAATCCATTGTTTTTAAATAAACCTGCTTTTTCAGGCTTATATTCCAATACCAAACCGTAATAACCATCCCAACCAATATCAAAAGAAATAAAATAAAATATGGGATATATTTTGCATAAGCAGGAGTCAGCTTTGTTCCCATCCATTTGTGCTCAATTTTTTTAAGGACTCCTGTATTTTTAGCTTTTCTCACCGCCTTATTAAGAATAGAAACAAGGATATCATTGCCTTCAGCAACAGCCATGCAGGCTTTACCCACATAAAGAGGATCGCCCACTATTTTTATTTCACTCAGCAGATTGTTCTCTTTCAGATAGTGGATGACAATCTGCTCGTCAGCAACAGTAGCATCAGCTTTCCCTGTTAAAACCTTATTTGCTGCCTCTTCAAAATTATCCGTATATATAATATCATAGTTTATATTTTTGCTTGCCAGAAAATCCAAGGCATAATCACCCCTCAAAATTGACAGAGCCGCCCCATTCAAATCCTCGATTCCCTGGATTGTTGTATTGTTATCTTTGACAAAGATAGAAGCGGGGACATGGAATAAAACATCAGTGAAATCATATGTTTTATCTCTTTTGTTGGAATAAAAAAATGTGGTTATAACATCAGCATCTCCTGATAAAACCATTTTTCTTGCATTTGCAAAAGTCGTATGAAGAAAACGGGGCCGAAAATCATATTCAACCCCCATCCAACGTATCAGCTCAATATTCATGCCGGTTATTTGACCGTAATTGTTCAGGTATTCAAATGGTGGATATCTGTTCTGACTTACAAATGTAATTGTCTTTTTTTTATCAAGATATGCCCTTTCCTCAGGGGTAAGTTCGCTCTCATTAAAACAGCCGCTTATAAACAGGAATGCCGCAAGCAGGACTAAAATAAAGAATTTGCTCTGCAAAATTTATCTCCTAAAAATCTTTAAACTTGTCTTTAAGATTGTATCAGAAGTTGCAAGCCACCCTTAACTTGTTGCAGATTAAGGTTATTCAAGAACAAAAATCACAACAAAAAATGACTTATAATAATTAAGATAACCTACAATTTTGAAAGAAGCAACGAGAAAATAATACCTTTCGTATGAAACAGTTATATTTTATTGATCAACTGAGCAAACTAATTAAATAATTTTAAATTATAGTTTACAAAATCATACTTTTTTATTAGCATTAAATAATTTCACTAAAATGTTTAATTTGGGGTAAAGGAGACCTTTCATGGAAGACATTCATGAACTAAGCGGAGCTGTAGCTCAATTTCTGCTGTATGCAATCATATTTTTTGGTTTAGTAATTTTTAAATTTCAATTTGTAAGAAATAAAATATCAAATTATCTACCTGCAAATTTTTTTAATAGAAAAAATATCATCAATATTCACAAATGGATGTCAATAATATTTTTATTATTTCTTGTGTTGCATTATTTCACCACAAATAAATCAAATTTCTTTCTTTTGGCGGGGCTCACTGCGGTAGCTTTAATACCTCTGATTACAGGTTTTTTATTGAGACTAAAGAAACATTTCATAAATTATTACACCAAAATAATGTATGCGAAAATAACTATTATTGTAATAGGCGGGATATTACTGTTAATAGGTCATTCGATTGTTGATTAAAGTGTTATGCAATGCCTAAGCTGAAACTCAAAAATCCTACCATATAAAACTTTGAATTATATAAATATGTGCAACATTCTATTTAGCTAACGCTGCTATACAAAAAACTGTCACCCCTGCCCTGTT
>DDHP01000044.1:54089-56820 GCA_002338145.1 Deferribacteraceae bacterium UBA1873
GTCTATCAGCTTCGCTGATATTTCACAGGGTAAACCCTGTTAAATGCTACCAAAGGTAGCCCATCGGAGATGGATTTAACAGGGGCGAGCGGAGCCGAAAAAAATCTCTATTCTTATATAACAAATATATGCGTATGCGCGTAGTTCAACCCGTTTCTTTACAATCATTTTTTCTTTTCAAAATTTTTTAAAGACAGAAGTCCCAATATTGATCCCGGCAGAAGCCACCACACCACCCACGGCCCTTGAAGATTCCATAAAGAGCTTGTAATCCATATTGATGGAATCGTCAAAGCGAAACCGACAGCGTTTATTACAGCTAAAGAAGAACCAACGTACTCCTGTGGAGAGTTGACAGCGGCCATTGCGGCAAATTGTGGTGAATCTGCTATCACTGATAATCCCCACAAAACAAGCAGAATCAACAATAAACTCCCCGGCAGCCATGTAAGCAGAGGATAAACTGCACAAATAATACATGAAGTGAACAAAGCAAAATATGCTACAGAAAAGCTGCCGAATCGCTTGCTAAGCCAACCGCCTCCCACACAACCCACCAGTCCCACAGCTATAATGCAGAAAGAAACCCATGGGATTAGTGTTGCAGATAAATCCATTCTGCCAATTTCCCTTGTGACAAGTAAAGGAGTGAGCATCCAAAAAGCATAAAGTTCCCAGCAGTGTCCGAAATAACCTCCGGCTACAGCCCTGAATTCCGGAAATTTCAAAGCTGAAAGACCTTTTAAAAAATGTACTTTTTCTTTTACCTTGGGCAAATAGGGCCCATCTTTCTGGATTAATATTAAAATACCACCCAAAATGGCCAATAAAGAACTCACTAATAACGTCCACTGCCAGGCAAAACTTAAAGTGATTCCTCGCATAAGATGAGGTAAAGCAGTTCCTAATGTCAACATACCGAGCAACCATGAAAGAGCGGCTCCGGCATGTTTGGGAGCCCAACTGACAACCAGTTTCATCCCTATTGGGTATATCCCTGCCAAACAAATTCCAGTCAAAAATCGTAATATCATACTCAGATATATTGACTTAATGGTAAACACAAGTCCGACGTTTAATATAGCACCAATGAAATTTGCTACAGCAAAAACTTTACTTGCTTTGAATCGATCAGCTAAACCTTTTATGGCTATACTCATTGTCCCGGTTATAAATCCGGCTTGTACCATAAGTGTGAAGTATCCCAGAGCTGATTCGTCAACTCCCATATCATTTGAAAGGGAAATCCACACCCCGTTTATACTGAACCAAAGCGAAGTACCAAATAACTGAGCAATGACTATAAATGGCAGAGGGTGTTGCCTTATAAAATTTTTCATAAAAAAGTCCGTTTATATGTTAAGTTCTGCACTTGCACCTTCTGCAAGTCTTTGCTCGCCCAGCTAAATCCAGTTTCACCGGGCAGTAGTGATAACGACGAAACAATCTCTGGCATCTATACAGGATTGCGAAACTTGAATAATTAAATTTATTGTTATTTATTAAATTTGTAAATAATTTTGTAAGAATGTTGTCTTTACACTCAGGCCTACACTTTGTCAGTGTGGGTGGGATACGTCCCTCATAATGTCGTTTAACAAAGAAATCTCTACACTCGGGACGATAATTTTGGCATCTCGACCGCGCACTTAAAGCATTAAGTGCGCGGTGCTCGATGGAGTGGAGAGATCGCTTTTACTTAATGCTATATGCTTAATAATGAAACGAGGGGGTGTAAAAAGAAAAATAGTTGAAAAAACTGTTTCTTTATTATAAATTTTATTATAATGGTCTGATGATAAAAAGTAGAAGAAATAAAAGTTTTTAAAGTAAAAATTAAATATAACTTTTAAGGAGGTTCATATGAATGCAGAAAATATTATTTGGCATGGACACGATACTTTTGAAATCAGAGGTAAAAATGTAAACATTTTTACAGATCCTTTCCAGATAGACACAGAAAATAAAGCTGATATTATATTGATTACTCATTCGCATTACGATCATTGCAGTCCTGATGACATTTCTAAACTGCTAAAAAGCGATACTGAAATTATCGCTTCTAAAGATTGTAAAGACAAAATCAGCGGCAACGTTACAGGAATGGCTCCCGGAGATAGTGCTGAAATAAAAGGCGTAAACATTGAAGCTGTTTATGCTTACAATATAGGAAAAGATTTTCATCCGAAAGAAAATAACTGGCTGGGATTTATATTTGAAATAGATGGGACAAGGTACTATCTGTCTGGTGATACAGATTTTATACCGGAAATGAAAAATCTAAACAATATAGACATTGCTTTAATCCCTGTCAGCGGCACATATGTAATGACAGCAAAAGAAGCTGTGGAAGCAACACTTGCAATTAATCCTAAATTAGCTATCCCCATGCACTACGGTGCTATTGTAGGGTCAAAAAATGATGCTATACAGTTCAAAGAGAAACTGGAAGGAAAAGTACCGGTAAAAATACTAAATCAAATATAATTCAAGTTACTTTAACACTAATATTCAGACAAAACTATTTCTGAATATTGGTGTTAATATGTTCTATAAAAGACTTATTGGTTTTAAAAGTCTTTTACCGGCATTATAGTGCGTTAATATAGTTTCTTACAACTCAATGTTATGCTAACGCACTCCAACTTTTTATTTGATAATAAAAAATTTCAAGCTTACAACAGCTAAGCATAATTGCTTTGAGTAAAAGAGATCTCTCGACTTCGCTTCG
>DDHP01000044.1:57068-68299 GCA_002338145.1 Deferribacteraceae bacterium UBA1873
GATGACAGTTTTTTGTCATTCCTTGCCCTGTTAAATGCTGCTGGACAGCCCGGCAAAGCCGGATTTAACAGGGCGAGCGGAACGAAGTGGAATCGAGGAATCTCTATTCTTATATACCAAATATATCTGCGTTTCTGCTTAAACGTTGCTTACATCTCAGTATTTTCAATACTTTTGTTGTTATCTTTATTATTACATTATTGTATCACCAAATAAATCTAAAATCGTATAAGTAGTTGATAATAAAAGCGGGCGATACAGGACTCGAACCTGTCCACCGGGTTCCGGAGACCCGTGCTCTATCCACCTGAGCTAATCGCCCTTTTAAGAACAACAGTAGAAAAATCTTCCATAATTTCGTTTCTAATCAAAACAAAATCTTTTTTTCCACAATATTTTTGCCTGATATCGAAATTGTTCTCAACAGGAATACCTGATAAGACAACATAACTGCCGTCAACGGTAATTCGCTTTATAAAGTCATAGAGTGAGATAATAATATCAAAATATATATTTGCAACTACTAAATCAAATTTCCCGCTGATGCTTTCATAATCACCACAAATTACGTTATTAACACAGCATCTGTTCAGACGTAAATTATAACTGGACGTTTTACATGCATCAAATGATATGTCAAATCCAACTACATGTCTTGCACCCATCTTTTCGGCCATTATCCCGAGGATTCCGGTACCACAGCCGATATCCAGTACATTTTTATTCCTAATATCAATATGTTCCAGCTTATTTAGACAGCTTTTCGTCGTTTCATGTTCGCCACTCCCAAAAGCTCCCAGAGATATATAAAGACTATTTTCATCATACTTTTCAAGTTTTTCATCTATTCCCAGCATAAATACCGGAAAACTAATACCGTCAATTTTTCGCATACTTTGAAATAATATTAAGACAATTTTTTTGCAAGAAATGAAGCAGGTAAAACCGCTCCATTATTCGGTAACCTTCAAACAATTATGCACCATAAATATAAAAATATAAGCTGATTAAGGGTTATTTTTCCTGAATTACCGTTTAAAAGCTATAGCGCAGCCCAATGGTATTGGCATTGTAAGCTTCATTCATATTCCCCACAGTACCGTCAGCTCCTGAACGGTGATGCAGTCTGTATACAAGCTCCCAACGAGGAAATTTTTGTAAAGAAAAAGAAATTTCCGGCCCTAAATAAAACAAAACATATGCATCTCTATCCTCATGAGAATTTTTCGTCCTTTCTCTCTCTTTACCCATCGTCTCATTCACCCAGCTTACCCCACCGGTTATACCTACGCCTATTCTAAGGCTTCCAACCGTTATTCCTTTATGACGAAGGAATAACCCACCCCACCCTTCATAGGTACCTTTATCGCCAAAGCGGGCGGCAAAACCAACTTCCGGCCCGTATTCTATATCAAAAAACAAATTACCAATATGCCTGCTGTAAGCCAAAGCAAGTAAATAGTTATCTTCATAATCTGATTCTATAAAGTTAGCAGTTTTACCCATACTGTCACTTGTGAAACTTCCGGTAAAAACATGCAGTTTGTTTTTATATGTCTCTGCAAAAGCAGTAAGGCTAACCATAAAAAATACTAAAACTATTATAAAGCGTTTCATGGTGTCCCCCTATCAACATAAAATCGATAAAATTCTTTCTTTTATACTTAGCATTTTTCAGATGGAAAATAAATATAAAAATTCGTACCCTTGCCAGGAGAGCTTTCCACCCGCAATGTACCACCGTACTGTTTAATAATCCCATACACCATAGACAACCCCAGACCTGTTCCCCTATCTTCGCTTTTTGTACTGTAAAAGGGGTCGAAGATTTTATTAATATCCTTTTGGGATATACCGATACCAGTGTCTGAAATTTTTATACAGATAAAGTCCCCCGGAGTAAATTCCAAAAGGAAATCTGCAGACATTTTATCCAAATTAATTTTTTCGGTTTCTATAATTATTTTGTTGTCTTCACTATCACTCCTATCCTCAACAGCGTCTCTGGCATTCAAAACCAAATTGGTAATAACCTGCTCAAGTTGCGTTTTATCACAGAGAATAAGTGGCAAATCTTGTTGAAATCGGCAAACAATTTCACAGTCTTTGCCAATAATTCGCTCAAACATCCCAAGCACTTCCTCTATACTCTGGTTAACATCAACCTGCTCTGGTTTTGATTCCTTTCTCTTTGTAAAAACATGCAGCTGTTTTACAATTTTTGACGCACTTTCACCGGCACTCAGGATTGACCTCAACGTTTTTTCAACTATTTTAGGTTCATCAAGCTTTTGCAAACCAAATTCCACATTAAAGAAAATCGAAGACAATATATTGTTAAAATCATGGGCTATTCCGCTGGCCAATCTCCCCACTGACTCCATCTTATTGGCATGAAGAAGCTGTCTTTCAAGTTTTTTTCTTTCTGAAATATCCCGGAGCACCCCTTCAATAAAAATATTTTCATCCTCATTATTTTTTGATATATAAGCTGATATAGAAACATTGAACATTTCTTCCTTTTCATTTACCAGTTCTATTTCGTAGTCGTTAATCTCACCTTTATGTAATAATTCTTTGACAAGATTTTTTCCCTGATTTTTATCTTTGTAAATACTTCTCAAATCCAAGCCAATCAACCTGTTCACAGGAATATTTGTATAATTTTTCACAGAGGGACTTATATCCAGCAAATTCCCGTCAATGGATGATTTAAAATATACATCCTGTATATTTTCAAAAATTCTCCGGTATTTTTCTTCATTTATCTGAAGTTGCTCTTCAGCCTCTTTTTTACCGGTAATATCCCTGCCCAAAACAATTATACCTCTCCTGCTGCCATCATCGTTAATCAGCGGCACCCTTATCACATCAAAAACCTTTCTATTGCCGAATTTATCTGTAATTGTCTCATCGTTTCTCATTATTTTTTTACTGTTCCATACATTTTCATCTGATTTCATAAACTCTTCAAAAATATCTCTGAACTGCGGCTTAACCTTTGCAATATCAAGGTCAGTCTTGTACTTATAGTTAGTATTCTCCAAATCAAAAAGTTTTAGGGCCGCATCATTAGCCTCTAGCCAGCGCCCATATCCGTCTTTAAAACAGATTATATCAGGTGTGGCATTAATTAATAGTTTGAGACGTTTCCTTTCCTCCTCATAAGCTTTCCTGCTCAGGACTTTCTCTGTAACATCCAGTAAATTAAGGATTAAATGAGTTACGTTACCATCATCATCCTTTACAGGTATCAGACACCAATCCCAGTAAGTAGTGCCTTTTTCCGGATGCTCAGGATACTCAAAGGGCTTTTCATAATCCAGATGCGGTTTTCCAGTCTTTACAACATGCCGGAATATCGATTCATTTTCTTCATCGGGATAGAGTTCAAAATGGTTTTTTCCCACAAAAAAATCCGGGATTTTATTATCCGCCAGGGCATACTGCCTATTAACTTTTAAGAAATTAAAATCTCTGTCCATGTATGCAATAAGAGTATAAGAATACTCAAATATATTTTCAAAAATTAGCAATTCATCATTAATTTTATTTTTATTCAAAATAATACTCGCTTGACCATAACTTATTTAATAATCCAGATATTTCAAAAACTTGGCGGTGTACCAACCCAAAAAGCCCTGGTCATTTTGTCAGTTTTGTTCCTAAGGCGGTGGGGAAGATTTGAACTGAAGTATATAGCATCACCCTCTTCCAGTACATGTTCATCATTGCCAATCACAACCGTCATCGTACCTTCAAAAACATACCCAAACTCTTCACCTGTATGCCTGTAAAAATCCGTCCCCGTTTCAGAATACGGGTCAATTTCTATGAGTAATGGCTCCATTTTTCTATTAACAATTTTGGAAGCAAAGAACGTTATGCTCATTGTTTTATTTTTAAGAATTTTATAATCTTTTTTATCCAACGTGTGGACAATATTCCTCTCATCTTCAAACAACTCACTGATTGTAGTACCCAAAGCGTAGCAAATTTTCTTCAGTGATGATATTGACGGAGAATTCTTGCCGTTTTCAATCTGACTTATAAAGCTCTTTGTAAAGCCGGTTTTCTGGGAAATATCCTCCAGCGTCATACCCAACTTCTTCCTCATGTCCCTCAATTTAGCACCATAACTCATTTTAACTCCTTGCAATATGTTATTTTTTACATTATATATTAAAATATGAGCAAAAGTCAAGCAAATAAGTTAAATTTTTATAATCTAAAGTTCTTTTTATTTATAGTAGTTTTAGAGATTATCATTCTTTTTATTTTAATCAACAATCAATATTTAATCCCCTTTATAATTTTACTGCTGCTGCAATTTGTAATAATATCTGCATTGTCACTGCATAAAATTAACAAAATGAAAGAAGAAATTCACACATATAAAATGAATCTCCAGAAAAAATCCAAAGAAAGTGATATGTCGATGCAGGAGCTGCATACAGCCAACGAAGAGCTGAGAGCACTGAACAACGAACTTATAAAATCAAAGAAAGAACTTGAGGAGCTGTCCGATTACAGGGGACGTTTTCTTGTTAACATGTCACACGAACTGCGTACCCCCCTGAACTCTATAATTGGTTTCAGTACTGTAATGCTGGACAACAGTTATGACATTGACAGAAACGAATATCGGGAAATGGTTCAGATTATTCATGATTCCAGCAAGAAATTATTAACACTTATAAACAATATCCTTGATTTGACAAAAGTGGAAACAAGCACTTATGAACCCAATCCCGGATACATGGACATAAACAATATACTGGAGGCATCGGCATCCATATGCAAAGGGATGTTAAAAAATAATTCATCAGTAATATTCAATTTTAAAAAAGAAGAAAATCTCCCCAAAGTTTGGGCGGATGAAAGGGCTTTGAGCAAAGCTCTTAATAATATTATAGACAACGCAGTAAAATTTACAAAACGAGGGGAGATAACTCTGAAAGCTTACCATGAAGATAAATTTGTAATTATTGAAATCAGCGACACAGGTATCGGTATAAATAGCGAAATATATAAACATATTTTTGAACCATTTATCACAGCTTACGCAGATAAAGATAACAGAACACTTTCCGAAAAAAATGGAACAGGGATAGGGCTTGCTCTTTCAAAATACTTATTGGAAATCATCGAAGCTGAGCTGTTAATAGATTCCCAGGACGGACATGGAACTGTGGTCAAAATAAAACTTAAAAAGCAGGATTCAAATGCATAATGTTGAAAAAAGATTGCAAATGCCGCTTAATATACCTGAGTCATGTTTCGTTGCACCCAATGCGGTTATTATAGGGGATGTGACTTTTAGTGAAAATTGCAGCATCTGGTACAATGTTGTCATCAGAGGGGACGTGGAAAAAATATTTATAGGCAAATCCACCAATATCCAGGACGGAGCCGTTGTTCATGTTACAAAAGATTTATATTCTACTGCTATGGGGGATTTTGTCACCATAGGTCACAATGCCTCCCTCCACGGCTGCAAACTGGGAAATAATATCCTGGTGGGTATAGGTGCAATAATTCTGGATAATACAGAAGTCTGCGGCAATAACCTTATTGCCGCCGGCTCACTACTCCCTCCGGGGAAAAAATACCCCGCCGGGACACTGATAAAAGGAAGCCCTGCAAAAGCTGTAAGGGATCTCACAGAAAAAGAAATAAACAGTATAAAAGAAAATGCCCAGAGGTATGTAAAATATAAAGATATTTATCTTAAAAATATGCAAACTGATTTATTTTGACTGCTCAATTATCTCTTTTATATCCTGACTTTTCATTCGCACACTGAGGATTTTTGAAGAATCCCCGGAGACACTTTCGGCATAATGTGGTATTTTGGAATTAAAAGCTATTGAATCCCCCTCATTCATTGTAATAATCTCATTATTGAGATATAAAATAATTTTCCCTTCAATAAGGTACATAAATTCATAACCTTCATGACTAAAAAGTTTTTTCTTTTCATTACCAGGCTCAATAGTAACTATGAACGTTTCAAAAATATCATTATCTTTTATATGCGCCAGTTCTTCATATAAATAGCCATGTTTGGCTCCTTCTTTAAAAACATTTTGTCGTTCATCCTTTTTCACAAAATAGTAATCTTTATAATCAATTTCCTCTTCAAAAAAATAGGTCATTTTCACATTCAAGACTTTGGATATTTTGGCAAGTGTACTGATGGGCGGCATAACTAAATTGTTTTCTATCTGGGAAATAAGTGCTTTGGAAAATCCGGTAAACATTGCTACATCCTGAAGGGTAAGATTACGGTCGTTGCGCAGCTTTTTTATCCTGCCGCCTATATTTATATTCATATCATACATATCTCACCTGTTTATGTTTAAAATTATTTATATTTGTTTAGTTTTACTAAAAGCATGATTCTTTGTCAAGCTGCAGACCACTGCACCACAGGACTTGACTACAGTGATAACTGGTGCTGAATCAATTAGCCAATGGGATAGATATAATAAACCTTGCTCCGTATCCGGTATTTTCAAAAGATATTTCACTATCAAACATTTTTTTAAAATATCTTTAGCAACATAAAGGCCGATCCCTGTGCCCTTTTTCCCCTTTGTCGTAAAATATTTATCAAATATTTTATCTTGAATATTTTCCGGTATACCACCGCCGTTGTCTTCAACTGTTAAATAAAGATTATTCTCATCTGTATACACTTCCGTTTTAATGAACCCATTTTCTATATTCTTGTTTCTAACAATCGCATCTTTTGCATTGGAAATAAGATTCACCATAATATTTTTAAATTCATTTTCAGATCCATGCATATTGACAATGTCAACACTACAATTTCTGCAGTTATCAACATCGCAGCCATACAGTATAATATTATTGGTAAAAATATCATGGGATTTTTTGGGATACATTTCGCTGATATTGCAATGCACTTCAACATGGATGTTATCCTCATGAAACTGGGGAGAATAAATTTTGTAAGTATCAAGTATACTGCTGAGCAAATTAAAATTTTCGCTGCTGTCTTTCGTTTTGATAAAGTCCCTGAAATTATCAATGGTCTCATTTAAAAACTGAACACTGCTGCTCACCTGCTCTCCGATTTTTTTAACGTCTTCACTGGCATCTTTTTGAGACAGATCAATCCTTTTCAGATACTGACAAGCTAAAAATATTGAATTTAAAGGCTGTTTCCACTGATGAGCAATAGTTCCTATCATTTCGCCGAGAAGGCTCAGTTTGGACTGCTGAGCCAGCAGACGTTCGTTATACAGAATTTCTTTTTGCTCTTCAAGTCTTCTGGTTATATCCCTGACAGAGCTATACACCAAATCATTATCAAACAGTTTTGCATTGACTTCCACCGGTACAACGCTCCCATTTTTTGTTACAAATTCATTTTGAAATATAATATTACCTTCATCTACTAAAGTCTTTGTTATTTCATCATGTTTCACCGGTTTACCCAGATTCTGGATCTCAACCGGCCCCAAATCAAGTATTTCATCTCTGGTATACCCCAGCATTTTGCAGCCTTCTTCATTAACCTCTATAAATTTCAATGGTATATATTTTTCAGTATCCAGTCTGTGTACAAAAACAGCATCGGAGCCACTGTCAAAAAGAAATTTGTACCTTCTTTCGATATCCTTCTTTTCCTCTTTCAAAACGGAAAAGGGATGTTCGTAAGCTTCTTTTATAAAAGTCAAATACACCATATAAAAAGAAAAAGCTTTGAACAAATGCCCCGTCATATTAAATAATCCATAAACGTCGGCGTAAAGCGTAAATGACAGCTCAGACAAAGCTGTAAAAATCAGGGCATAACTGAAATATACTTTGGCTTCTCTATAAAAAATTTTTTTTCGCTTATTCAAATAAATGAGAACCCCCAGAAGTACGGCAACAATTAAATATTCTGAGGTTATTTTAAACGTAGTCAGCCCTTTCCCCTCGACATAACATGCAGGCACTAAATCATATAAAAAAAGAACAAAAATCCCCAATAAAAGCAGTGTAAAACATATCAGCACATTATATTTATTATAAACCTTTTTTACAAAAATAATGGCAGCAACTAATCCGATAATTTCCAGATAACGGGCGGTTATCCATAGCTGTGTGGCTAAATTTGCACTTTCAATAGGCAGAATATTCACGCCTTTGTATGTGAATGTGTGAAAAAGATCCACTATTGCCACAAAAAGGAAACCGATACCTATTATGCCAAAAAAACCGTTCTTCAAATCATAGTAGGTATTCCACGCCAGAACAAAGACACTGGCTGCTATAACAATAGCGTAAATTTCAACTATAGAGTGAAACAGAAGGTAATAATCCCTGCTGATTATATAAAGTGCAAAAACCGGGATCGAAAATACAACTAATTTGCGAAATATACTTACGTTAAGCGATTTCATACAGCAATCCGCATTAATCAATATAAACACACTGCTTAAAGTGTTAAATTAAACCACTTCTACTTAATTATAGCCTTTAGAAATTCAAAACTCAACTAATACTTGAATCTTTTTTAACAATTACTCGGAAATTTCGAGAAGTGCCTGATATAGCTTATCTATAGACACAGGTTTGTAAACTACTCTTACATTGTCCAGATTATCGGCCTGTTCCCTGTAAGCAGTAGTTATTATTATGGGAAAATCCGGGTTTAGGGATCTTATCTCCTCTATCAGTTCAAACCCAGACATATTCGGCAGAGATAAATCGGTAATAAGAATATCAATATTTTCTTTTTTAAAAATATCCACAGCCGCGGCACCATCGGCAGCAGCGTAAATATTAGGAAAAAAACGGCGGAGCAACTTCACGGTAAGTTCACGGGTAAGGGGCTCATCCTCTACATACAAAATTTTTTTATTAGAACCTTTTTGCATTAGTATCCACCTTTTTCTTGGGTAAAGTCAGGATAAACGTAACACCGTCATAAGTATTCCTGAAATTTATCTGTCCGCCCATATGCTTATCTATGATATTTTTCACAAAACTGAGCCCAAGCCCAGTACCTGAGCCTTCATGCTTAGTAGTGAAATAGGGGTCAAAAATATTATTAATAATATTTTGCGGTACTCCTCCGCCGTTATCGTCTATAAAAATAATTATATTTTCCGGATTCATTGCATCAACTTCGATCTTGATAATACCTTTTTGCACATTATTAGCAGCTATTGCCTCCATTGAGTTAGTAATAAGGTTTATCAAACACTGCCTGAACTTATCCTTGTATCCATATACAAAAGCCACCCCTTTCTCACAGCCATTTATACATCCGTCCTCATAATCAAACTCCGTCTTTTTGAAACTGCAATGACACTTCAGCGAATATCTTATATTCTTGGATGCCAAGTCAGAAGACATGATATTAATCACATTGAGCAAAACATCAATAATGTCAAATGTTTCAGGTTTTTCTTGAGTAGCAAAATAGTTTCTGAATTCATCTATTGTGGAAGACATGGAATGTATAAGTTCCATGGATTCCTTTTCAAATTCCCTGACATTTTCATTTGTAAGCTCACCATGTTCATACCAAAACCTAATACTCTGCACATACAACCCCAAAGCATTTAAAGGCTGTCTCCACTGGTGACCTAAAGCACTAATCAACTGTCCCATATCAGCAAATTTCTTCTGTTCCAAAAGGGCTTTTTCGTTCTTCAGTCTTTTATGCATTTCCTTCTGAACTCTGGTCTCCAGCTTTTGGTTCAGCTCCTTTAACTCTTTTTCGATGGACTTGGTTTTGGTAATATCCAAAACAATTGCCACAAAAAGTATCTCACCGTATATATCCATTTTTTGCAGATGAACTTGGGCAATATACGTACTTCCGTCTTTGCGCCTATGATTCACCTCAAAAGCCAGATATTCAGCTTCATCTGTAATAAGACGGTTTATCTGCTTCTTTAAATCAGCAACAGATTTAAAGTCAACAACAGTATCCAGCGGCGTCATCTGCTTAAGTTCCTCTAAAGAGTAGCCAAGATTTAAACTTGCTCCCCTGTTAACATCAACAAATCTAAAATCTTTCATATTAAAAATATAGATTTCGTTCAGAGAATTTTCAAAAATGTATCTATACTTTTCCGCCTCTTTCTTGGCATGCTCCAGGTCACTGACATCGCTGAAAATTACAGAAATTCCTTTAAAATCACCTTTGGCATCATATATTTTTTTCATCCCAGCATGAAAAGTATGATTGCTGTAAATTACTTTTTCCATTTTTTCTATGCACTCTTCGTCCGTAAATTTTACAGCAAGCTCATACACCCACTCAGGTAGCTGAAAATTATCATATGAGTACACGTTGTCCAGTTTCCCAAAAAGCTCCGCTGCATAATTGTTAAGCAGCTCCGGTTTGACCGAGTCATCAAAAAACACTATAGGCAAATTAACACTATTCAAAATCTCAAGATATTTGTTCTTATCCTCAGAAAACTTCCTGACTTCTTCGAAATAATCACTTTCTGCAACATCATGTTTCTTATCCTGCCAGGCATTTATTATAGAAATTTCACCTTTCTCAAAGGCAAAAAGAAGAGGCCCTATCTCTTTTTCATTAAAACCGTTCTCCTTGAGCATATGCATAATTTCAATCTTCAAATGTTTGAACAGCCCAAGAAACATCTCCAGACTCAGCCCCCGTTTCTTGTGTTTCTTAACTTCTTTCTGAAGGAATTCTTCAAAGGGGTTGGATGAATAAGCTGCATCAGGCTTTAATTCCACTGGGCGTTTGTTTTCCAGAAACCTTTCCAGGCTAAGCAGTATGTCTTTTATATACATTTCCCAGAATTTCGTGGATGTGGGGGTGTAGGCAAAATAGCCGTTCTTCACAGCTGTCCTGGCAAATCTTTTCGTCAAGTCATCGAAGTTTTTATTTAAAAACTGTACTATACTATTTAAGTTCATAATATTATTTTAACTAATCTTTGCGAAATTATCAATTATAATCAGATAGTTAAAAAATATTCCTTAGCTCGTTTTCATCCGAAAAACTAAGCAGAAACGCATATATATTTATTACATAAGAATAGAGATCCCTCGGCTACGCTCGCCCCTGTTAAATATCAGCTTTCCTGATAGACCAAAGGTCATTTAACAGGGCGAGAAATGACAAAAAACTGTCATTTCGACCGGAAGCGGTCACATAAGCATTTATGTGACCGGTGGAGCGGAGAAATCTCTATTGTGACTCAAGCTTATCAGTTATAAGC
>DDHP01000096.1 GCA_002338145.1 Deferribacteraceae bacterium UBA1873
ATTATAGAGTGCTTTGAGCGACCTGTAAAAAAATAAGTTTTGGTGATATCACAAAAAAAATGAGCTATTCAAAGATCTTGGTGTGGAAGCTCTGGTATCGTTAATGAGTTATGCGGGAATCCAGAATTGTATTGGGTATATGCCAATTACCAGAATGAATTTATGAGCATCTTGTTTGTTAACTGGTTAGCACTCAATAGCGTCCAGGATTTCATCAAGGTATGAATAAAATTTATTTCTCCACAAAAATCCAGGATGATATGTTCTTATAGTATTGCGCGGAAGAAAGTGGGATTTAACTCGGGCTAACTCCCTACTATCTCTTCCATTGAGATTTTCAAAAGATAAATCACTAAATATGCGACTAAGAAATACGTCATAGTTAGGACCTGTAAAGAAAACTATTATATCCGGTCTTAACAAGCATACCTCGAGTAAAACAATATCAAACCAAGTATCTTGCCATTTCAATATTTCATTGCTTGGAGTCCCTTTACCATTTGCCTTCCCAATCTTAATGACATTATTCCATAAAATACTTTGAACCTGATCAGATTGACCAAACTTTTTTCTCAAAGCGCTCTTTAACTGTGATACTCCATTCCAGAAGGAACCGCTATAGGAAAAGCAAGAACCATTATTATAAAATTTATGGTAGATATCTAACAAATGATTCGTCTTCTTTGGATGCGGAAATATACCTTCCCAATCGTTGGTTTCCTGACCAAATACCATTATTTTATAATCAGCAGCAAAATACTCAGTTGAAACATTCAAAAGCAAAGGATTTGTTGGTTTTTCGTTGCAGAAAAAAGTGGACTGCAGAGTACTTATCAAAGTTTCCCATTCCTCTTCGTACTTTTCAATAAGTAGCGAATTCATTCAATTTCTCCAGTTCTAATATATATTGTTTAAATCTGTATATCTTTCATAATCTTATTAAAAGTTAATAGTTGAGTCAAGCAAGTATTTAAATTTTAAATAGATGTCATATTAATTTTTTATTAGAGACCTCAATTATTGAATATTATTCAGATTAAGTGAAGGGGGAATAGTTCTAAGTGTTAAGTACAAAGTTTTGAGTACCTTCATCAATTTTGGTTATTTCAACCCTGGTATAAATTTTTTTATATTTAACACGGCAACCAAGGCAGGTTTTTTCCAATGAATAACCACGAATAACAATAAATAACTATTTGTTTCCACTGTCACTAACGTTGAACATTGAACCCTGAACAATGGGATACGGCTGTTTTTCAAAAATTATTCAAAATTTTAGTCTTGTTCTCTTTTATTAAAGATTCTTTCCAGTTCCCGCTGTATATAATTCATATGAATCAGCATTTTACTGTATGCCAAATCCGGATTTTTTGATTTGATAGCCTCAAATATATCCGTATGATGTCTGAAAAGCAATTCGTGACTGTCCGGTTTATTATGCATTCTTGAACGTATTTCATAACTCACACGCTCAATCCACTGATAAATATTATTCATTACGTGAACTAGCAGCACATTATGGGTGGCATGAGAAATGGCAAAATGAAAATTTGTATCGGAAATATAACCGATATGACCATGTTCTTTGGCTATTCTCATCTCTTCAAGAAACTCGAACATGTTATTAATCTCTCTTTCAGTAGCCCTTTCTGCAGCTGTATAGGCAGCCCATGTCTCCAATATCTTACGTACTTCCATGAGGTCAAAAATGGCGTCATCACGTTTTACAAATTCTTCGATTGCATTATCAATAGATGTGGCCGTTATGGATTTAACATATGTCCCGCCGCCCTGGACCTGCTCCAGATATCCCTGGGCAACCAGTTTGTTCAGAGCCTCCCTCAGTGAAGGTCTGCTAACACCCATGTTTTCAGCTAATTCCCTTTCGGGAGGAAGTTTTTGACCGGGTTTAAGCTCACCGTTTAAAATCAAGTCTCTTATTTGAAAATATATTTCATCGCTAATTTTCTTCGGTTTTATCTTCTGAAACATTCTGAATCAATCAGCCCCCTGTAAATAAGCTCAACAGGATGTAAAACCTCCGCCTCGCCGCCCTCTCGGATTATACCATCGGTTAACTGCATAGCACAGCCCGGGCAAGGTGTAAACAATTTTTCAACCTCTGCAGTTTTGATTTCTTCTGATTTGTTTTTTACAATCTGCTTGGATGAATTATAGTTTTTAATATTAAAAGTACCACCAAAACCACAACAGGACTGATCTTTAAGTTCGTAAAAGTTGTCGGAAATACCTTTTATCAAATCTTTCAGAAACGTATCTTTTGAGTGGTCATAGTGACACGGTATATGCAGCGCAATCTTCTCTAATGTGAGCTGTTTTGGGGATAAACCTATTACCTCTTTTAAAAAGACTAAAATATCCATTTCTATTTTATCAAATGTTTCTTCCGCAACCTTTTCTCCCATGTCAAACAAACCGTATGCGCAAGTGGGGCAGCATGTTATGACATAGTCTGCATCGAAATTTTTAAAAAGCTGCCTGTTTTCATTCACCATTTTGGCATAAAGCTGCATATCACCCAAAGTTGCAGCGGGTATACCGCAGCATTTATTCACGTCAGGAACATAAACTGATACATCCAGCTTATTCAACAATTTTACAATGGTTTCTCCCCAATGTTTATATATATAATTCACTGCACATCCGGGATAGAAAATAACGCTGAATTTTTCATTTTCCGCCTTGTGAAAACCGGCGTAAGCATCACTAAAACTCTTTTTCGCAATCGAAGCAACATTTCGTGAATATAAGCCAAATAGCGGTTTAAAAACATCAGCCTTCACCTGCTTACTGCCAAACTTCAAACCCATATGCATCAGCGGAGACAATTTGGACAAAAGTTCCGGTTTTTCCATGACAATTTTTAAAACAAATGTACCCCAGGAAGGCAGTTTTTCAACTTTTCGCAGAGCACTTTTGGCTCTCAGAAAAATTTCGTCCGTCTTAACGCCGCTTGGGCAGTTGTTTTTACACCTGCCGCACATAAGGCAGTAGTCAATGTATTTTAGGATACGGGAAGCATCTTCTAAATTACCTTCATATACCGATTCTATCATCGAAATTTTGCCGCGGGCTACGGATTGTTCAAAAAAATCTTTTTTGTACAACGGACAGTGAGCCTGACACGTGCCGCATTTCATACACCTTATGACAAGCTCTTCGAGCTCTTTTAATTCTTTTATCAGATCTTCCATATCATAAGCCCATCTTTCCTGGATTCAGAACATTTTTTATATCCACACCCCTTTTAAGGTTTTTCATAAATTTTACAGTACCGCTGCCGTATTCCATTTCAAGATATTTGGATTTTGCGGTACCGATTCCGTGTTCCCCGCTTAGTGTACCACCAAGACTCAGTGCAACAGAAAAAATATCATCCACCGCTTTTTCAACACGCAGCATCTCGTCTTTATCCCTTTTATCCGTAAGTATTGTGGGATGGAGGTTGCCGTCACCGGCGTGACCGAACGTACCTATCGTAATTTCATATTTTCGGGAAATATCCATAATAGAAGACATCATTGAGGAAATCTTGCTTCTTGGAACGGTTGCATCTTCAAGAATAAGTGTGGGCTTTAATCTTGCAAGGCTGCTTAAAGCCTTACGCCTGGCTTCCCATATTTTATTTTTGGAGTCTTCATCCTCTGCTATTTTCAGATGCCCATTATTTTTTTTACAAATAGATTTTACCTTGTCAAATTCATCCTCCACTTGCCCATGATGACCGTCAATTTCCAACAGCAAAAGTGCATCGGCATCAACTGGCAGCCCTATTTCTGTGGCTTCCTCCACTGTTCTGATAGTAAAATTATCCATCAGCTCCATTGTGGCCGGAAGTATATTTGCAGCAATTATTTGTGAAACAGTATCGCATGCCTTTAAAATATCATTGTAAGTGACAAGCATAGATTTGGAGCTTTCAGGTGGTGGAATAAGTTTTAAAATAAACTCTGCCATAATTCCCAAAAGACCTTCCGATCCTGCAAAAAGCCCCGGCAGATTAAACCCCGTCACCTGTTTTACCGTTCTGCCGCCGCCTATAACCTTATTAGCTTCAGCGTCAAAAAGAGTAAGCCCCATCAGATAATCTTTTGTAACACCGTATTTTAAACCTCTGAGCCCACCTGCGTTTTCCGCCACATTCCCGCCTATGGTGGAAATATTCATACTGCCTGGATCAGGGGGGTAGAAAAGGCCTGCACTTGCTGCAGCATTTGCAATGTCAGCTGTCACAACACCTGCCTCCACAACAGCATAATGATCGGCTTTATTTATCTCTTTTATTTTGTTAAGCTTTGTTGTAAGCAAGACACAACTGCCATCAAAGGGGAGTGTACCGCCGCTTAAGTTTGTCCCGGCTCCTCTTGTAACAATAGCCAGATTTTCTTCATTGCACAGCGTGATAATTTCCGGGATACATTCGGGGCTTTCAGGTGCAACTACTATTTCCGGAAAGGCATTGCTTTTTGCAAAAGCATCAAAGCAATAACCGGATAGTTCCTCCGGGTTAACAAAACAGTTTTTTTTGCCAGCTATTTTCTGAAATTTCTTATACATACTTTTCTTCAAATTATACCTCATGTTATTTTATCATACCAACAATTGGTAATACCATTTATATCAAGCTAAATTTTACTGTCAACATTTTTCATTATGGTTCCCTAAAATTCATATAAAAGTATTTTTTTACAATGTAGTTTGCACAAAAGACATTATTAAATACAGACATTACGAAAATAAACAATTTCAAAATAATTGCCTGGAAACAATCTTTTTAAAAAATCGGTTGACTTAAAGCCAGTCTTTTTTTACAATTGGTATTACCAATAAAAAGGAGATATTATGCCCTCCTCCATTGTCGATCAATTCATTGAAAAATCTGCTGCAGTTAATAGTGAGAACTATTTGATGTCAAAAAATGAGTTAACCAAAATTATAAAGCCGGATTCGTACGCCAATATCCCTGCAATTAATTTATACAAAGATATCCAAATAGAAAAAAACGGAATAAATAAGGCATTTATCCAGGCAGATTACGGCATCGCTGAAACAGGTACTATAGTTCTAAACAGCACCAGCGAAAAATTACGAATGGCATCCTCGCTGTCAGAACACTTAATAATTATACTCCCTGAATCTTCAATAGTGGAAAAATTATACACTATTGAAAAATATCTCAGAGAAAAAACCAAACAAACAAATTCCTATATTGCTTTCATAACAGGAGCCAGCAGAACAGCTGATATTGAACGCGTACTCACAATAGGCGTACACGGTCCTGTGAAAATGAGCGTCTTTATAATTAATGACTTATAGGTGATATCATGAATTCATTCAAAGATAGCATTAACAGTAAACTTAATGATGAAGTCCTTTACAACAATCTGAAAAATTTTGCAACCTCATACAAAAAATCCCGGTCAGCGGCTTTAAGTGGACTGGATTTTGAAAACCTCAGAATGGAAATAAATAACAGGCGTACTTATTCCCCCGATTATCTGGAAACTCTTTTCCATCGTTTTAAAAATAATGCAGAGAAAGCCGGCGCTAAAGTTTACAGAGCAAAAACCGGCACAGATGCATGCAGATATATTACTGAAGTCTGTAAAACTCACAATACAGAATATATTGTAAAATCAAAGTCCATGACATCCGAGGAAATCAGACTCAATGACTTTCTGGAAAAAGAGAATTTAAAACCTGTTGAAACAGATTTGGGCGAATGGATACTTCAGATTGCAGGGGAACATCCATCTCATATGGTAATGCCTGCAATACATAAATCCAGGGAGCAGGTGGCTGAGATTTTAAGTAAATTTACCGGCAGAAAGATAGACAAAGATAATATAGATGAAATGGTAAAAATAGCCAGAGAGTATCTCAGAGATTATTATTTTAAAGCCGGAGTGGGTATTACAGGAGCGAATGTTGCCGTTGCAGAAACAGGCACAATAGCCACAGTCACCAATGAAGGCAATGCCAGGCTTTCCACTACTATTCCGCCTGTCCACATTGTGCTGTTGGGTTATGAAAAATTAGTGGAAGATTTTAAAACTGCACTGGATATAATAAATATTCTCCCCAAAAGTGCTACAGGACAGGATATCAGTACCTATGTCACCTGGATGAAAGGGTGCTCTCCTTCGGCAAACAACCCTACAGGTGACAAGGAAGTGCATTATGTCTTTCTGGATAACGGTCGTCTTGCTTTTTTTCAGCATCCTGAATTCAGAGAAGCCCTGAAATGTATACGCTGCGGCAGCTGTGCAAATATATGCCCCCCTTATGAAATGGTCGGGGGCCACGTTTTCGGACATATCTATATCGGAGCAATAGGACTTATATTAACAGCGCTTTACCACGGGGAAGATAAGGCAAAAGATATACTGAAACTGTGTATAGGATGCAAAGCCTGTTCATCCATATGTCCGGCCGGGATAGATCTTCAGGGAATTATTTCAAAACTTAAAGTGATAACGGGTGAAAGATACGGCATTAACCCGGTGAAAAAAACCATCCATTCTACTATAATTCCTAACACCGGAGTTTTTTCAACTGCCCTTAAAACCGCGTCCTTTTTCCAAAAGCCTCTTATTGCTGCTGACGGAAAACATCTGAAAACCCTTCCCTTTATGCCCGAAAACAAGGATTTCAGAACTCTCCCCGCAATCGCCTCAGATTTCTTCACAGAAAAATTCAAGAAACATTACAAAAAACAACCTGATTTTGAAAAGAAGGTACTTTTTTATCCGGGATGTGCTGTGGAATATTTTTATCCGGAAATGGGCGAAGCACTGATAAAAATATTAAACAAAGCCGGAGTAAAGGTGGACATACCGAAAAAACCTGTCTGTTGCGGTCTGCCTGCAATAGCTTCCGGAGATGGAAAAAGTGGCAAAAAAATCATTGAAAAAAACCTGAAGCAAATGGGTAATCCGGAAGATTACGACTCTTACCTTGTCCTCTGTCCAAGCTGCGGGATGGCTGTAAAGGAGGAATTTCCTGAATACACTGCAGACAAACCTGATTCATATAAACTCTCCGCAGATATTGCGCAAAAAACATTGTCGCTGGGAATGTTTCTAAAAAAAGAAAATATCAGCCTCAATGTCAAAAATAACGCAAAAGTTACATATCATACACCTTGCCACCAGAAAAGGGGATTAGGCTTTTCAGCGGAAGATATGTTAGAAGAAAT
>DDHP01000065.1:0-142 GCA_002338145.1 Deferribacteraceae bacterium UBA1873
TAGCCAACTGAGCTACACCCGCAGGCAATTTATGGGGAGAGGAGGATTCGAACCTCCGAAGGCTACGCCAGCAGATTTACAGTCTGCCCCCTTTGGCCACTCGGGTATCTCCCCTTTCAAAAAGCTGGCGAAGGGACTTGAA
>DDHP01000065.1:450-20873 GCA_002338145.1 Deferribacteraceae bacterium UBA1873
CAACAAGTAGCGGATGTGGATAGTATCCAAAATATTTTTTTTTGTCAAGTTTTTTATAACTTTTTTTTTATTTTTTCATTACAATAAATTACACCTAAACTTCCATATTTTTATCCATGTATTTATGGGGATATAAGAACTTTATCAGTTGGGCAATACAAGAACATTGCCCGGCTTAAGCATGTCACTGTTTAAACCGTTGATTTTCATCAACCGGGTAACTGTGGTATCAAATCTTTTGGCAATTGTCCATAAGGTATCTCCGGATTTCACAACATACTTCCCGTTTTTTTTAGTACCGGAAGTTTTCATGTAATCAAAATTTTCGGACCGGGAAACAACAATGGCATCACCTGGATGTATCAGGCGAGGGTTGACACCCCTGTTCATTCTCATTAGTTCATTCAACGACAACCCAAACCTGTGGGCGATGTTATACAAATTATCACCTCTTTTCACGATGTAGACATCCGGCACATAAGGCCTAACCTCCTTTACAAAATCCGAATAATATTCTTTTTTATACAACCGCGCATTGGGTACGAAAACAAACCTGTCATAAAGTATTTTGCTGTAGCGAATACCGTTTAACCGTTTTAACTCATTAACAGATGTATCATACCTGTTGGCAATACCCCAGACTGATTCATTTTTTTTCGCACGATATATCTTAAGTCCCAAAAAATCATCGGGGGAATTTTCTCTAAGAGCTATGGCAATTTCCTTTCCTTTACCATATGGGACCCTAATTTCAAAGCCATCCTCTGGTGGAGTAATAGGCCTTTTTAGTGAAGGATTAAGTCTTTTCAACTCATTTACAGATATGTCAAATTTTTCTGCCAGTAAATACAAATTCACAGGTTGATTCAGACTAACTTTCTCATACATCAAAGGCTGTGTATTGGGTGGAGAAAAACCGTATTTTAAGTAATTTTTATATATTATTGTAAGTGCAATGAATTTAGGCACATATTCTTCTGTTTCTCTGTATAAAAATCTACGTCTTTTCAATTCAAAGAAATCATCAGTGTTATATCTTTTCATACCCTGAAGTACTTTGTAATACCCTCCGTTATATGCTGCAATAGACAAAAACCAATCGTCAAGATGATTATGCAGATATTTCAGATGTTTTGCTGCCGCTTCGGTGGCCTTGACAAAGTCCCTGCGCTCATCCACCCAAAAATTGTTTCTTAGACCGTAAATTTCGCCTGTTGTCTCCATGAACTGCCAAAGCCCACCAGCTCCGGCGCGGGAATACGCTCCAACCTCAAATCCACTTTCAGCAAAAGCAAGGCAAGCCAAATCAAGTGGCAAGCCATGTTTAAGAAAAATATCCTTTACTATATACATATATTGATGAGATTGATTCAGCCATTTTTGAAATGTTACCGGATATCTTTTAGCATACAGGTTAATATAATATTTTACTCTATCTGTTACCACAATAGGTATATCATAATCTTTGCCACCTGCTAAATCAGGGTTCAAAGTAATTTCCTTAACGAATACAACAGAAAAATCAATTTTCATATCGGGCTGGTGAAGTTTATCTAACGTGAAGTCAGGCAAAAAAGAATCAGAACTTTGATTTTTAGACATTTCAGTCATCACCGACGATATATTTTCTTGCTTGTCAGTGACACTGCCTATATTAATTCCCGAACAGGAAAACAGAAATATACTTATAAAAATGTAAAAAAATAATTTTAGCATAACCTATCTCTATATTAATCAGCACTGTAAATCAAGATAATTTTACACTAAAGTCACCCTAAAATTCCTATAAAAATACTTTTATAGGAAAAAGCAGAGGATACCAAAAATCTTTTTATTGTAAAAAATTTTTAAAATTGATAAAATTCAGTATGTACGCAATTTATCTGTTAAACAATAAACATTTGGCGGTAGATACACAATTTATAAAGGGTATTTCAAAAAAAGAGTCAATATATCCCCTGCCCAATGCCCCCGATTTCCTGGTGGGGATAACAAATATTAAAGGAGAATTATACAGTATAATTGACATTTTTAATGTAAAGTATTCATCAAGCACTGTATCCACATTTAATTATGTCATACGTATTAAACCACCGCACAATTTTCTTTTAACCGCTGCTACAAAGCCTGTGCTAATCGAGAATACAGGGGAGATTCTGAAAATTGAACCGGAACAGGATATCGACATTTTTACAAAAGAAATTTTTTACTATGAAAAAAATTTAGTCCATCTTCTGGATATTATACATTTGGACAATGTGTTAAAAAATATTCATTCCGGCAGTGACGTAAACAAGGAGGAAAAATGAGAAACAGGGAATTCAGTTTAAAATCTATTATCTTGGCAAGAATTATTACATTAAGCATTATTTTTATTATTTTTACATTAGCCCTACTTCTGTCTACAGGTAACATAATATCAAATAACAATAAAGATAAACTTCTTATTATAGGGAACAATTATGCTGAGCTGATAAAAAACAAAATTGATAAAGAGTTTTTGCAGTTAACAAACGATGCCGCACGTCTGGAAAAGTCAGGGGAAAATATAGAGACATTGGCATCTGTATTATCTGAAAAAAATTACAAAACAATAAATATTTATAAAAAAAACAACGATAGCTATATCCTTTCATTTTATTCAGATGAAAAACCCCGAAACAGTGTATTGACAAAAAATACACCCGGTTTACATGAGCTTTTTGGAGGTGGGACAAAAGTTTATACTTTTGCAGAAAGTGAACTTCTGGTTATCAATTATTTCTCACATATTACAAAGAAAAACACAGAATATATTGTCAATATAAGAAAAACGTTCCCTTTTCCTTTGAATGACAGTCTGAAAAATTTTGCAATAATTACAAAAAATGACTATACTTATATAGATAAAAACAATGAAATAGTAACAATACCAGAACAAACAACCCTTTACGGTCATGAAAATATAAAAACTCAATTTTCCGTACCTATACCATCGTTGAATGCAGCTATTATTTTTGACAACGATTCCTTCTCCTCCCAGTTAACTTCAATATTTCTGTGGATAATTGCAGGACTAATACTGCTATATATAATATGGTTTGTAGCGGAAATAAGTTTTCTGAAATTTTCAACTAATCCAATTTTTCAGCTAATACCCACTTTTAAAAAAATCAGCCAAGGTGATAAAAAAGCAGGCTTTGTCAAAACAAAAGTAAAAGAATTCAACATAATTGCTGATGCAGCCAAATCCACAGTTGATGCTCTGCTGAACGAACAGAGCAAAACCGAAACGCTTTTAAACAGGCTCCCAGTTCCTGTAGCTGTTTTTGATTTGAATTATAATTTTATCTACAAAAACAAACATTTTACAACACTTTTCAATATAGCAGACAATACCGAAGCAACTTTTCTGGATATAATTCCCGCATCAATGAAAGATTTAGAAAATCAGCTTATGCTTTTTGTTAACTCACCAAAACAAAAGGATAAATCAGAAATCCACGATCCGAAAAATGATAACTACTATATTGTAAGATTTGCAAAAATATTTGATAACAATGAACATTTATCAGCAATAATGGTGGTATTTAACGATATTACTTTTCAGAAAAGGGAAACAGAAAAGCAAACCAAAAGGAGTAAACGTGTAGAAAATATCCTTCTGAGCATAGAAGAAGCAGTCCTACAACTTTCGACTTCTTCTTCAGAACTTAACTCCACAGCTGAAGCATTAAGCACCATGCTCGCCCAACAAAACACAAGTGTGGCTGAAACCAACACGTCCATTCATGAGATGAACACATCCGTAGCAAATATTTCAAAATCCATCAACCAAATTACAGAATTAACGGACAAAATTACTTCTGACTCCGAATACGGTGTGGATATAATGGAAAATGCATTTAGTAAAATAAATAATGTTAAAGATAAAATGGACACTTTGGTCACAACCATTAACGATCTCAATGGAAAAACAGCAAAGATAACAAAAATCTTAAAAACCGTTTACGACATCTCCGAACAAACCAATCTTCTTGCCCTTAATGCATCCATAGAAGCAGTACGAAGTGACAGCGGCAGTCAAAGCTTTAAAGTTATTGCCGAAGAGATAAGGGAGCTTTCTGATAAAACCTTTACCTTTACCAAGGAAATTGAAGAAGGCTTGGAGAAAGTGGTAAATTCCGGCAATTCTTCAGTAATGATTGTTGAAGAAACTGAAAAGATGCTATTAGAAAGCTATAATGAAATAGATTCTTCGAAAAATAATTTCATAAAGATAAAAAACGGCATCATGGAAATCAACTCATCATTACACAATATCAATAATGTACTTGATGATTTAAACAACGCGTCATCAGATATTTACCAGACATCCAACGACCTTGTGAGCGCAATGAAAGATGCGGTATCATCTTCTAAAGAAACGCAGCAAACAGCGCATGATATAGACAGTGTTTCCAAAACATTGAGAGAAACTTTGCAGGAAATTGATAAGCTGAAACAATGATTAATGATAATAATAAATTACTTAAACTTTTTATAGATGAAGTAGAAACGCACCTTGCCGCTGCAAGAGCTGCACTTCTGGACTTTTTGGAAACCCCGGAGGATGAAAATAATCTGCAAAGAATTATACGATCTTTTCACACTATAAAGGGCTCAGCCGGAATAATAGGCTATAACGAGTTTTCAGAGTATTTACATAAAGCAGAAAGTTTCTTTTATTCAATGAAAAATGGAATAAATGAATCTAACAAACTTAAATCTATAGGAATCATTGAATCACTGGATGAACTAATTAAACATTTCCCTGATGACTTTGAGAAATATTTTGAACGCTTAAAAAAACTTTTGGATGAACAAACGGAAATTGAAGAAAAACAACCAACAGATGAACACCACAAGAATAATACCCAGGAAAAAATATTATATACAGCCAAAACACCACCAAAATCAGAAAAAATTATCTCCAGGACTGCACCAAGTCACACAAACGGCGAAATTGACAGGCTTAAATACGCATATAATGACCTATTGAGCCTTGGAGGCCAAATCACTCAGCATTTTGACAAACAACTTCAAAAGGAATATACCGCCAAAATAGCCGAAATCGGTGATCGAATCAAAAACCTCTCTCTAATTCCTTTCAGCAGTCTTTCTGACAAAATGAAAAATATCGTCATATACACTTCTTCAAAATGCAAAAAAAAGGTGGAGATAAACATTGATTGCAACGATGTAAAAATGGACAAACATGTACTGAGTAAAGTTGAAGAAACCATTGTCCACCTTTTAAGAAATGCTGTGTACCACGGGATTGAATATCCAAATGAAAGGACAAAAAAGGGAAAAAATGAATATGGACTGATTAATATTATTTGTGAACAAAAAGGTAACCGAATTATAATAGATATAGAAGATGACGGCAAAGGGATAGATTTGGAAAAAGTTTATCAAAAAGCCCGGGAAAATGGTTTAACGGACAAAGAATATAATGCAATTACACAAGAAGAAATTATAGAATTTATATACACAACAGGATTCAGTACTGCAGACACCGCTGATGAAATTAGCGGACGCGGTATAGGTATGGATATAGTCAAAAAGAACATAACCGATATTGGGGGGTTTTTTAACATTAAAACAGAGAAAGACAAAGGTACTTCTTTTTCCCTGAATATACCCTCATCTCTTGAAACCATTCACAGCCTGATAATAAAAACAGAATATGACGAAGTAGCCATCCCGATAGATATGGTTAATCGCATTATCAAAATTAATCAATATGAAATTACCAAAGACAGTAGTGACAGCTATAAACTGATAGTAAATAATACTCCTCACGATATTATCTACCTTTCGCAGATTTACAGGAGGATTACAAATTCAAAGATAGAAAATATGGCAATAATCATCAAAGGTTTTGATTTGGCTTTTGGTTTTCAGTCATATGTTGGAGACAGAGTACTCTCCACCATGCCCATCAAAGGCCCAATAACAAAAATTGACGGGATACTGGGCATCTCCATAACTGAGGAAGGAAAACCCATAGCGATTATCAATCCCATAAGTTTTATAAACAGCACAGATTTTAAAAAACGAAACAAACTCTACTTACAAAATACATCCGGACAAAACAGTGCTTCAGCTACCGGCAGAAAACATATTCTTGTTATCGATGATAACAAAGTGGTAAGGGAAATGTACAAAGGTATATTGGAATCAAATAATTATAAAGTATCTCTAGCTAAAAACGGTATAGAAGGGCTGGAAATCTACAAACGCCAAAACCCGGATATGCTGATTTCGGACATAGAAATGCCTGAAATGGATGGACTTGAAATGCTAAAGCATATAAGAGTCAAAGATGAAAAAATACCTGTTATACTTTTATCGTCCAAAGGTGAGGACAAAGACATAAAAAACGGCATGCAGGCCGGAGCAAATGCTTATCTTGTAAAGAGATATTTCACCAAAGACAAATTTTTGGAAAAAATCAGGGAGTTCATCTAAATGTTAGAGAAAAAAAGTGTATTTATAATAGATGACTCGTCTTATACGAGAAACTTTTTAAAAGAAATTTTGATTGAAAATTTTAATATAGTAGGTGAGGCTGGAGACGGGGTAGCAGGATTAAAAGGGGTGCTGGCAAAACGTCCTGATATAGTTCTGTTGGATTTAATGCTTCCCAAAATGAACGGTGATGCTGTTGCCAAAGGAATTATGGCATCATCTCCTACCCCCATTTTACTGATGACCTCACTCACCGATGTAGAGATAGAGAAATCTTTTGATATTTTAGAAACTTCCGTAGTGGATATAATAAAAAAACCGGCAGAACTTGATTCTGACTTTTCCAACAGATTAATAAATAAACTAAAAATTGTCAGTAACATAAAGGTTTACAAACTCTCCAATTTTATTTATCCATCGTTAAAAACAAATCCTTTTAGAAACAAAGTTTTCACTGTTCTTGCTATAGGTATTTCCACCGGAGGCCCCAAAGTTCTTAAAGCAATTTTGCCAGGATTATCCAAAATTGAAAATCTTGCTGTTGTAATTATTCAGCATATAGAAAAAGATTTTGAACAGGGACTGGCTGACTGGATAAACTCGTATGTGGATAAATCCGTAAACCTAATAAAAAACAATATTGTGTTGGATGACTCAATCTATATTGCTCCTTTCGAACATAATATAGCATTAAAAAGCTCAGGCAATAATATAAAATTCACCCTGCTGCCCAAAAATCCCGGACAAATTAATCATCCATGTATAGATGCCGCTTATGAAAATCTTGCCAAAGTACTGGGGAAGAAACTAATATGCCTGCAAATGACAGGTATGGGCAATGATGGCAAAGCCGGTGCAGAAGTGGCAAAAAAGTATAAGAGCAAAATACTTGTGCAGGATCCTGAAACAGCTATTGCCGAGTCAATGCCCAAATCGGTATTACATATCGCCGATGATATACTTACTTTGGAAAATATCGAAGAAAAAATATTAAAGCTGACGGAAAAACAATGATACTTTGTGCTGCAAAAAATTCACTACTGAAAAACCGGTTAAGCAGTATTTTCGACAGCAATATAAAATACTGCCCGGATATTTTCGATATTTTCGAAGAGATACCAAAGTACGAAAAAATAGCAATAATCATAGAAAACTCTGCGTTCGAAATCACAGGATTTATGTTTTTTCTCATTATTAACAAACTTTATCCCAAATACAATTTGCCAGCTTATATAATTTTAACAGATACAAATAAAGCCGAATACTTTAACCGTATTATGAATGTTGACAGTTTTTATGGAATAACCGAAATAAATAACCTTAAAAACTCACTGTTTGAAATAAATTCTCCGGGGCAGCATTTTGATAAATTTGCAGCTTTTCAGGCATTAAACGACATACTTTCCGAAGAAAAAGTAAAAGCATTTATAATACACTACAGCAACTATATACTCTCCCATCTCTCAGATCCAAATATATGGTTTGACGAATATGTCCAATTTATAAATACAATAACAGGCGTAAAAAAGATTATACTAAAATTTTACGGTAATGAAACGGATACTGTGTTTTCCTCTGTCCACAATATCGATATTGTGTTTGACAATTTAATAACAACTGACAATACAAAAAGAACCGTTATGATATACTCATCTGAAACAGAAGATATAAAAGATAACGAAAAATACTCAGTAGAATACTTTCAATCATACGGAGCCAAAAAAGGAAAATGTATTTTCTTTTTTGATACATATGGTAACATTAACATAAACTTTGATCAGCTTCTCCTTCCGGTCAAGCAGTTTTACTGGTATTACCAGTACCAGATTATTAAAGAAAAATTTCTAAAAAATTCTAACGAAAAAAAATATCTTCAACTTCTGAAAAACGAATTTTTTCCGGGGAAAACATTTTTACCAAACAATTTAAAACTGATTTCAAAAAATATTCAGCATATTCCACTTGATAAACAAAGGGCACTGTTTTTACTTTATACAGGCTCAGAAAACATATCCAATACGCTTGCCATATATCTGTTTAAGAAAATAAATGTGGACAAACTGTCAGAACTGGGGGAAATAGCCGAATCCCTTAATATGTTTATAAATAAGAATCTGTTAATTTTTCACCCTTTACCAGCTGGATTACTCCTGGTAAATAAAAACAAGATACAATTCACCGCCACCAGCGGGATTCCTCTTTTAGTAAAAGATATCAACGAAATTCACTATATCGAAACAGAGACGCCCTATTTCGGCACATATTCAAACATCACTTGCGACATAAAAGAATTTAATTTACAATTAAATAATGAATATTTTGTCTATCCGGATGCATTCTTTATGACCTTCAAAGAAAAGAAAACACTGACAAAAAAGATACAAGAAGGAAACTTTTAAATGGAAGATTTGAAAAAATTGATTCGATCCTACTCTGGACTAAAAATTGAAGGTTCAATACTTACCCAATTTGAGGAAAAACTGCGACTTTGGCTGCAAAGATACGGTAATGATAAACAAAAGCTTTTGGATCATTTAAAAATGAACCCTGATCTTCTGAATAATTTTGTGTCGGAAATAACAATCAACGAATCATTCTTTTTCAGACACAAAGAGCAATTCAGACTGTTAGATGAAATTTATCCTAAACTTGTACACAAAAGAAAAATAAAGATACTTTCCATTGGATGCTCCAACGGTTGCGAACCGTATTCCATAGCAATACACACAAAGGAATATTTTCCGGAGATTTTTAATAACATAAATATCGCCGGTATAGATATCAACAAAGAGATTTTAAAAGAGGCGAGAAAAGGTTTTTACATGCCCTGGTATCTTAGACACACCGAAGACACTATTATTAACAAATACTTTACTCAGGAAAACAAGTATTTCAGAATCAATGCCGAAATAAAGGAGCCGGTCAGTCTAAAATGTGTAAATTTTTTACATCTGGAGGAAACAGATACCTTTGACATTATTTTCTGCAGAAATTTTCTGATTTACTTTGATGAAAAGGAAATTAATAAAATATTTGAAAAAATAAAAAAATTGTCTTCAGATGATACCTATATAATTTTTGGTAATGCTGACACCCTGTTGGTACCCAGAAATTTTTTCAAAAGGATAAACCTGGGAAACGGTATTGTACATCTTACTAATAGCTCACCGGACAACGCTGTCCAAAAGAAATTTCAAATGAATATTGATTTTATATCCGATTTAAATATACGCATCAATTATGATATAAAACAACAGCCGGTAAGAGTTAGAAAAGACGAATCCGAACTGTTCAAAAACGGTATTCTTCATCTAAAAAATGAAGATTATATGAAAGCAGCGGAATCTTTTTCCGATATTATCACAAATATCAACCCTGTAAACTACCGGGCAAAATCCTTTTTGGCATATTGTTTTTTACATATGGAGCAAACGGAAAATACAAAACAATTAATAAAGGAAATTCTAAACAGTGACAGTTTTGTTTACGAAGCCTATATTGTTTCGGGGATAGCAAACATTTTTGACGGAAATCACAAACAGGCACTCAGTGACTTCAGAAAAGCAATCTATATAAAACCGGACAGTGAAATAGCATGGTATTATACCGGATTTGTTCAAGAAATGGAAAAACACACAGAAGATGCAGTAAAATCCTACAAAAAAGCTAAGAAACTGCTGAAAAACAAAAATCCTGATGATATTTATCCACTGACCTCAGGAATCACAAAGCAAATGCTGTCAGATTTTATTACTGAAAAGTTAAAAATACTCTCCTGAACTAAATTCTGATTTTTATAGAATTACGATGAGCAGATAACTCTTCCGTATCAGCCAGGCTCATCACATCATCGGAAACTTCCAGCATAGCCTCCCGACTGAATTTTATTAGGCTGCTTTTTTTCACAAAATCATATGTACCAAGTGGCGAAAAGAACCTTGCAGAACCACCCGTGGGCAGAGTATGATTAGGACCGGCGATATAATCACCTATTGCTTCGGGGCAGTAATGTCCCATAAAAATAGCTCCTGCATTTTTTATATTCAGCATAATCTCATACGGATGTTCAACACACAATTCCAAATGTTCCGGTGCAATTTTATCGGAAAGCTCCACTGCCTCATTCATATCCTTTACAACAACAATGGCTCCGAAATCATTTAAAGAACGCTCAGCAATTTCTTTTTTGGGCAATAGCCTAAGCTGTCTGCTGAGTTCATCCTGAACATTTTCGGCCAAATTTTCAGAACATGTTATCAGCACAGATGAAGCCATTTCATCATGCTCGGCCTGACTAAGCATATCTGCAGCTATCCACCCCGGATTAGCTGAATCATCGGCAATTATGGTTATTTCGCTTGGGCCTGCAATCATATCAATATCAACAGTACCAAAAACAATCTTTTTTGCCAGTGCCACAAAAATGTTGCCAGGACCAACAATTTTATCAACCTTTTCCACAGATTCCGTACCGTATGCAAGGGCTCCTATTGCCTGGGCACCTCCTATTTTATACACTTTATCCACCCCTCCCATGTAGGCAGCTGCAAGCACTATATCTTGAACTTCGCCATTTATTGCCGGTGTGGTCATTACAATACTGCTAACACCTGCTACATTGGCCGGAACACTGTTCATAAGCACAGAAGAAGGATAGACTGCTTTTCCACCAGGGACATATATCCCCACACGTGCTATCGGAGTAACTTTCTGACCAAGCATTACTCCGTCCTTTTTACTGTATAGCCATGTGGTTTCAAGCTGCTTTTCATGATACTGTCTGATGGATAATTCCGCCCGGATCAACGCTTTTTTGACTTTGTTATCCAGATTATCGTACGCTTTTTTCATCTCTGTTTTTTCTATTGTAAGATTGTTCCTGATATCATGCTTGTCAAATTTAGCGGTATAATATTCTAAAGCACTGTCCCCTCTGTTTTTCACATCCTTCAGAATGTCCATAACAATATTAAGATATTTTTCATCAAAAACATCGCCTCTGCTTAGAATTTTTCTCATTTTTTCATGATTCCTGGTTATAATCATACTACCTCCGATTCTTAATCATTTTGTTCTCATACAGCCTCTTATCCGCAGTCTGAATTAATTTATCGGGAGATAATCCGCATCTGTAGTGTTTACCTTCATATAAATATTTAAACTCATTAACAGAAACAAACCCCATGCTTACCCCAACATTCACGCAATAATTATTCTTTTCACAGACATCTTTCACAATCCCGGAAATCTTGTTTTCAATTTCTTTAGTATTTTCATTACCACCCGGTACTATCAAAAAAAACTCATCACCGCCGAATCTTCCGGCAATATCACTTTTTCTGAAATAATTCTTCAGGCCGTCAGCAATTTGCTTTATAAAATAATCACCTTCCAGATGCCCGTATTGATCGTTTATTTTTTTAAAGTTATCCAAATCAAAAAGATAAAAACAGAAGACATTGTTGTAACGCTCAAATTTATTAATAAATACCTCAAGGTAATCATACATGGCAAATTTATTATATATACCGGTGGTATCATCCAGTCTGGACTGCTGATATATCAATCGTGAATTATACATCTTTCTCAGAGAAATGGAAATTTTGAAGGAAAGGTCTTTTATGAAATCAAAACTGCCTGAAAATTCAAATCTGTTTTTATCATAGCTATAAAAATTCAGACTGCCGACAATTTTCCCATTTTCTATAACAGGTGAAAACAGATAAGACCCCATATTTTCCAATAAATCAAACTCCCCAATCATGTTGATTTTACCTGAGCCACAATAGGGGCGCTTTTCCAGATAAAAATATTTAAAGGTTTTTGAATCGGTAAAAAATACATTTTCAAGGCTTTCGCTCTCATCAAAAATACCCGAATCAAACTCATCACTGTTAATAAACAGTACAGCTTTGTCTATAGAAAATATTTCTTCCAGATATTTCAGAGGTTTTTCACTATAGTCAGCCAGTTTTTCCGAAAGTAAGAATGCATACTCAACAACCTTAAACCCCTTGAGTTTGATTTCATTTTCTTTGACTATACCGAGCATATCCTCCAGCTCACCTTTCAGCTCACTGTTTTCTTTAAGAATATTGTTTACCTTATTCATTGCTCACCTTTACGTCTGAAGTTTTTACATTTGGTATCAAGCTGCCACCTGTATCTCTTTCATGGTTTATTTTAACTCACCCAAATTTTTACCGATGCTACCGTTTACTTTCAACTTGACATCAATATTCACAACATTTTCCATTATATGCTTTAAATCTTTGTATAGTTTATCAACAACCTCATCTTTTACTTCAAAAATCAATTCATCGTGAATTTGGAGGACAACCTTTGCCTCCGGTGAATTTTTTTGTAAAAAATGCCAGGTATCCACCATGGCTTTTTTGATAATATCAGCTGCTGAGCCCTGAATAGGTGCATTAATAGCAACCCTTTCAGCCCTTGAAGCAAGTGATTTGTTTTTACTTGTTAAGTCCTTAACAAATCTTTTTCTCCCAAACAATGTCTCTGTATATCCTTTTTGTCTGGCTGAGGTAAGTGTTTTTTTAATATATTTATCAACCATGGGATAAAGCTCAAAATATTTTTTTATAAATTTTTTCGCATCAGCCTGACTTACTCCTGTATCCCTTGCAAGCCCGTAAGGACTTAAACCATAGATTATTCCAAAATTAACAGATTTTGCAATACGGCGCAGCTTATTATCCACATCTTCTTCATTTACATTAAAAATAAGGGCCGCAGTTTTCGTATGGATATCTTCATTATTTTCATATGCTTTTAACAGTGTTTCATCTCCGGACAAATGGGCTAAAATTCTCAGCTCAATCTGGGAGTAATCAAAAGAGATAAAACTACACCCTTTCACAGATACAAATGAAGACCTGATTTTTGAGGCAATATCCCCTTTCTGCGGAATATTCTGGAGGTTGGGATTTGAAGAGGAGAGTCTGCCGGTTGCTGTGCCAACCTGGTTGAAGGTGGAGTGTATGCGCCCTGTTTCTTTATTAATATATTCTCCCAGCTTGCTGGTATAGGTGTTTTTAAGTTTGGAAAATTCCCTGAAATTTAAAATCTCATTCAAAAGCCCGGAATACGACGGGTTCAACAGCACAAGATTTTTAAGGGATTCTTCATTTGTGGAATAACCGGTTTTCGTTTTTTTATACGGTTTGATTCCCATTTCATCAAATAATACCTCTGAAAGCTGCTTGGGTGAATTAAGATTTATTTTTTTGTTTATTTGGGAAAAGATGTACTCTTGGGTGTCTTCTATCATGTTTTCAAGCTCATCGTTGACTTTCTCAAGAATATTAGAGTCCACACCGATCCCCACCATTTCCATTTCACTGAGTACCTCTGCCACTTTTATTTCAATATTGTAATAAACATCCTCGAATTCATTTTTTCTGAAACTTTGATAAACTGAATCTGCCTGATTTATTAACCTTTTAAGAAAACTTTCCGTCTTTTCATTTTTTTGTTTTTTTATAGCACCATCATCCGGATTGTTAAGCCATGACATGATTTCAATATCTTTTACATCCTCTAATCTTCTATATATAAACTTGCAAATATTTTTATAGGAGTAAACATAACAAGCTTTTTCAGCCATTACATAATCAGTAGAAAAGCAAAAATTTTTATCATCAGCCAAAATAAAGCTATTATCAATACAAACTGCAATAAAAGGCTCATCTACTTTTCCAGTTTTCAATTCGGACTGTTTAATATCACCAAAAACACGTTCTCTTATTTTATTTAGCTCATATTTATTCAGAATATGCTTTAATTTTTCACCATTGAATTCAGGTGTATAGTTCATTTTGACGCAACAACCTATAGGCGTGGCCAACTGTTTGCTTAAATACGCATCATCTTTGTATTTTTCAAGTTTATCTTTCAGAGTAGGTTTCAGTTTATCAATGTTATCATATATACCATACAGGTCGCCATATTTGACCAATAGAGGTACTGCAGTTTTAGGACCAACACCTTTAACCCCCGGAATATTGTCTGAGCTATCACCAACCAACGCAAGATAGTCCGGAATTTGCCCGGGTTTTATACCAAATTTTTCAACCACTTTACCTTCATCAATTACTTCATCCTTCTGGTAATCATAAATATGAACATTACTGCCGACAAGTTGGTACAAGTCTTTATCTTTTGTAATGATAAACGTTTTTCCCTCTGTTTTATTTACAATGGAAAAAATAATATCGTCAGCCTCAACACCTTCCTGTGAAAGCACTCTAATTTTCATGTATGGCAAAATTTCTTTCAAAGCATCAACTTGAGGTATCAAATCTTCCGGTGTGGGTTGCCTGTTTGCTTTATAATTTTTATCAATATCATTGCGCTCTGTCTTTCCTTTAGAATCAAAAACCACAATAATTTCGTCAGGATACAATTTCTCTTGCAAGCTTATTATAATATTTAAAAAAGTGTGAATTACGCCTGTGGGTACACCATTACTGTTGGTAAGCGGAGGGGTTTTATAATAAGCTCTGTAAGCTACTGAATGTCCATCTATAACCAAAAGCATCATTGTTCCTTTCTAATTTTTACTGAATTTACTATAACTTGCTTAAATTGAAAAGTCATTTTTAAAACATCTGTAAGCTAAAATTGTATACTTTCAAAATTTTCGCATTAAAATGTGATTTTTGGTTTCAGCTGCATTATTTGTAAAAATTTACATTTATTGCAAACAGTGGAGTGACGCCAGAGATGTAAAAGTATTGACATATTTAAATTCGAAAGGTAAACGAAAGAAGTTTTTAAATAATATAAATGAGGGTTATATTATGTTTGAACGTTTATTTAAATTAAAAGAGAACAATACCAACATCAAAACAGAAGTAATCGCAGGTATCACCACTTTTATGACAATGGCGTACATAATTTTTGTAAATCCTGCTATACTTTCCAAAACCGGCATGGAATTCGGAGCTGTCATGATGGCAACGGTTATCGCTGCAGGATGCAGCACAATTTTTATGGGGCTGTTTGCCAATTATCCTTTTGCACTTGCTCCGGGAATGGGTCTTAATGCCTATTTTGCTTTTACTGTTGTCGGGCAAATGGGCTATTCATGGCAGACAGCTTTGGGAGCGGTTTTCATCTCCGGTATAATATTTTTTATTTTAACCCTGGTAAAAGTCCGAGAAATAATAGTGTACTCTATCCCTGAGTCATTAAAGCTGGCAACTGCCGGAGGTATTGGTCTTTTTATTGCTTTAATAGGATTAAGTGAAGTTGGGATTGTTACTGAACACCCTGCAACACTGGTCACACTGGGGGATATGACTACCCATACATCCATCATGACCGTTTTGGGGGTGATTATTATAGGTTCACTAATCGCCAGAAAAGTCAAGGGAGCTATTTTACTTGGAATAATAATAATATGGGTCATCGGTCTGATAGCCGGACTTTCTGATTTCAAGGGTGTCCTCGGAACGCCGCCCTCAATAGCACCTGTACTGTTGCAACTTGATATATCCGGTGCACTGGAAATAGGCTTCTTTGGGATAGTCTTCGCATTTTTGTTTGTTGACCTTTTTGATACCACAGGTACCCTTGTGGGGGTGGCCAAGCAAGGTGGTTTTATAAAAAATAACGGGGAATTTCCACGGGTTAACAAAGCATTATCAGTAGATTCGGTTGGCACATGTTTCGGAAGTTTGCTTGGGACATCAACTGTGACTACATACGTGGAAAGCTCTTCTGGTGTGGCAGAAGGTGGCCGAACAGGTCTGACTGCTGTTGTTGTCGGGATTTTATTTTTGTTAAGTATCTTTATTTCGCCACTTGCTGAATCAATTCCGGCATACGCAACTTCACCCGCACTTATAATAGTAGGCGTATTTATGGTTAAAACGGTAATTAAAATAGACTGGGATGATTTTACCGAAGCCCTGCCTTCATTTATGGTAATTATATCAATGCCTTTTTCCTACAGTATAGCAACAGGTATAGCTATGGGTTTTATATTTTACCCCATTACAAAACTCTTTGCCGGTAGAGCCCGTGAAGTAAAACTCACTGTATGGATACTTGCTCTGATATTTATTGCCCGTTTTATTTATTTAGGCACGGTTTAATATGAAAACATTATTTAAAAATGTGTATGTTCCGGATTTTGATAATGATAAATTTTTTAAAACGAATGTCGCTATAACCGGTGATGAAATAACAAGCATTTCTTCCTCTGAAGAGAAGGCAGATGCAGTTTACGATTTTAACAAATATTATCTTATACCAGGCTTTATCGACTGCCACACCCATATAGAAAGCTCTCATCTTGCGCCGTTTGTATATGGAGATATTGTAGCACGGCAGGGGACATTGCACGTGATAACTGATAATCACGAAATAGCTAATGTGGGGGGAATGGAAGCACTGCAATATTTTTTTAATGATGCCAAAAAGAGCCGTTGCAATATAAAGTTTGCTGTGCCTTCCTGTGTGCCAGCTACCTTCTTCGCTACTTCAGGTGCAACATTAACCGTGGAAAATATTTGCAGTCTTCTAAAAAGGCCAGACGTGGTAAGCCTTGGAGAGCTGATGAATGTCCCTGCAGTTGTGGGAGGAGATAGCACATTTATACAGATGATTAAAAAGGCAAAAAAACTAAAAAAAATCGTTAACGGTCATGCGCCTGGGATAAAATCAGAAGATTTGCGTAAATATGTTGCAGCCGGAGTAACTGACGACCATGAAAGTGAGACATATGAAGAAATAAAGGAAAAAATTGAAGCCGGTTTAAATGTTTTTCTGAGAGAAGGTTCAGCTGAACATACCCAAAGCAATGCATATAAACTTATTGATGAATACCCGGATAAAATAATGTTCTGTACCGATGATAAAACACTAACCCACATAATGGATAATGGCCATATTGTTTACAATGTAAATAAAGCTTTAGATTTGGGGGTTAAACCTATAAACGCAATAAGAGCATCCTCTTATAACGGGTTAACGTATTACGGAATGAAAGAATATTCAGAAATCAAACCTGGAAATAAAGCATCTTTTATTATTTGCCGAATAAACACTGCCGTAAACATAGAAGAAATTTATATAAAAGGTAACAGATTGGATACGAACATTGAAAACAAAATCCGGACAAATCCACCCCTGCTTCTGCAAAATTCAATGAATATAGATAAACAGCACAAAGTACCTGAAATTGTTTCAGATAAATTGTGTATAAAAGTCAATGACGGTAGTCTCATCACCGAAAAAATAAATACCGATTTCAACGTTTTTGACACATCAAAAGATATACTGAAACTGTGTGTATTTGAAAGGTATGGAAACGGATATAAATCTGCATGTAAAATAAACGGTTTTGGCATCAATAAAGGAGCCATAGCATCATCTATAGCCCATGACTGTCACAATATTGTAGCTGTAGGCACAAGTGACAAGTATATTTTGGAAGTTGTTAACAGCATTATTGAGAATAAAGGGGGTTTGGCGGCTTTTGACGGTAAAAATCTAAAAATTCTTCCACTGGAAATTGGCGGGCTTATTACCAATACTGAATACAAAATACATTATAATAAACTGAAAGAAATATATAAAATGATTCAGGAAATGGGCACAAACCTGACAGATCCATTTGGCACACTGAGCTTTATGGCACTCGAAGTTATCCCTCATATTAAGTTAACAGACAAAGGACTTTTTGATGTGGACAGCTTCTCTTTTATCAAAAAGAAAAGCCGCCTAAATTAGCTCCTACAATTGATGAATTATTAAATAGACGTTCACTTGGCATGATGTTGTGAAAAAATGGGAGGGCGACAAATAATTTCTGCAGCTTGATTAAGTGTCCCATCTTCAGGCACAACAAAAGTTTTGACTCCCATTACATACCTCCCGTTGGATAAAAATTTACTATCATAAGATATAGCTGTTCTATGCGTCAGTTTATGACGACAATTATATGATTTAAAAAATATTATTATGGCGACTGATACTGTCGTTGGTAAGTGTTTAGTTAAAAGCATGGTTAATTTAAATTTTGTACAGGAGGTTTTTATGAAAAAAGCAGGAGGAATTATAGCTATTATAGCAGGTATTTTTGAAGTTCTTTCAGCCGGAGCAACACTAATGATAGGCGGACTTGGAAGAGCTTTCGAAGCAGAGGGAGCTGGAACAGTTGTCAACACCGAAATAGAATTCCCCGAAATCACCGGCTGAAAATTTCTCAGTACAGCTAAATTATCAGTACAAAACCTGTGATTGAAATTAAGTTTGCAGAATTTGGACTTTGTGTCCCAGTTCTGTAAACATAGGAAAAGGAAATATTATGTATGCATTTAAATTAGAAAAAAATAAAATAAAATTTAATAGCAACTCAATAAAAGAAAATAAATTAATTTTTGATGGTTCAGGAGAGTTCATTCCAATAATATCAAAAAAAACAATTAATGAAACTATTATTACAACTATATTTGAATTGTCCGGATATAGTTTCGATGAGGTCATTAACGTTGTCAGGCGGAGTGATTTCGCAATTCAAAATAAAGCGTATCAAACTTTTTTGTTGGATTCAGCTAAATTAGTTTCCAAGGCTTTGGATGATGATGTTGAGCTTCTTATAGTACCTCAAAATATTTCGTATTTATTGCGGGATATTCTGGATAGAATGAAACATGTAAGGCCGGGACTTAAAATAATCTATGAATCGTTTCGGGACTTTGATTTGAATAAGATTCAAATCAATTATGAGAATTATAATATTACTGAAAATTTGAAAAACAAAATGGAAGGTATTATTTCCGATGCCAAAGAAACGGGTGTTTTCCGGTTTGAAGAGGTACCGAAGCAATTTAAAGAAGAAGTGAACAAAGGATTAAATATGGATTACCGCAAAGTGCGCCCTGAGTACGTTTATGGACAAAATGTTGCTGTTATGGATGATGCTTTGGGTGAAAATGTCGATCTGCAAACCATGATACGCTGCATAAAACTTTTCGCTCCTGCAAAAATTGAAGCAATGAATTTAATTTAATAACTCAGATAACAAAAATAGACAATTTTGGATTACTACTCCAGAATAGTCTGGAAAATTATGGAATGGTTGTCCATTTTTTTCTGTTCCCTTTTTAGAATAAAGGATTATTCACCGATTTGTGTGCGCTGAATCTCTTTGTTGCAGGCGAAAATTGCATAGCCATCAGAATAGATTTCAAATTTTATTCCGCAACCGACAGGTTCTACAAGTTCTTCAACTTCAGCCTCAACTTTTTTTGATGCTATTTCTGAAAATTTTTCCAGGGTTTCCGGACTTAACTCAAGGGGTAATGGGATGTAATCAATACTTATTTGAGATATTGTGCGTTTTTCATCAGATTCAATAATACCTTCGATATCATCCTGTACAACTAATTTGTGAGTGTCGCCCGTTTTGTTATCAATAAAACTCAGAATGATTTCATCATCTACAATTGGAGAAAATTCGTACTCCAGCGTAAAATAACCGTTCTGTAAAGAATAATCGTTGCTGTTAAGCCAGTTTTCAATACGCTTGGCCGCTGTTGGTCTTAAAAAGCATCTGTCAGGCATAAGATTCTCCGTATAAAAATATAATTTCTACTTATACCAAATTGCATTTGTTTGAGTAACAAAGGATGCACGGCTTTAGCCGTGCCAAAGTAGTTTTGCAAAAATATCATTGTAGCCATCATGGCGGCGCTGAAGCGCCACTTCCAAAAGAGACTACGCTTTTTTTGATTTATTACTTTCTTGATTGCAACTTGGTATTAATCCAGTTTGAGACCTTTGCATAATTCCATAATTGTCACCCTGTAGCCTCTGAACGTAGTGAAGATAAATTTGCCTTAGGCAATCACTTGTTTCAGGGTCTCATAACTTACTGATATAATTAGATGCTGAAA
>DDHP01000077.1:0-25705 GCA_002338145.1 Deferribacteraceae bacterium UBA1873
ATTGCAAGGGGTATTTTAGTTCAGAGTTCAAGGTTCAATGTTCAGGAAAAAGTGAAAGTGACAGTGGCAGTGGCAGTGAATGTGAGACGTAAGGTGTAAGAGGTAAGATGTGAGGAATATAGATTTGAGGTAACGATGAAAACAGAGAGGGTTTGCAACTACCTCGATCTACCTCTAATAAAATCTACTTTATCTTATATTTATTTTTCAGGTCTCTGTTGACTTCTCTCTCCATATCTTTGCGTTTGATTGTTTCTCTTTTGTCGTGTATTTTTTTACCTCTTGCCAGTGCTACTTTTAGCTTTATCAGGTTGTTTTTCAAATAAAATTTTAAGGGGATTACGGTAAGTCCCTTTTCATTTGTTTTGCCCATCAACTTATTAATTTCTCTTTTATGAAGCAGTAACTTTCTTGTTCTCGTCGGGTCATGATTTTCAATGTTTGCCTGGGTATATGGAGAAATATGACAATTTATGAGAAATGCTTCACCATTTCTGATTTTCACATGGCTGTCCTTAAGGTTAATTCTGCCGTTTTTTGCCGATTTGACCTCTGTTCCCTTCAATGCAATACCAGCTTCAAAGGTCTCAAAAATTTCAAAATCATGATAAGCTTTTCTATTTGTGGCGAGTGTCTTCATATACCCTTCTCTATTTTAATTGTTATATGTACTGATTCATATAGATAACACAAAAATTCTATACTATCAATTTGTAAAAATCTGGTTGTGTTTTTATGGTGTGAGTGGTAGATATTGCCAATATTAAACAAGTTTAGAAACAGGTATATATGAGATTAGAGAAAAAGCTTGATCAGCTCAAATGTTTGTCTTCTGAATTGTTCGGTTTTAGTATGGATTGTGAGGTCAGACTTGATTTGCGGGGGCTCTCTGCTGGTAAAGCCGATATAAGTAAAAATATTATCAGACTTAATTCTGATTTTTTGACGGAATATCCTGAGCAAATGGTTCATGAAATTCTTGTACATGAATATGCCCATTTGATTGCATATGCAATAGACAGTAAATGTGGCAATAGGCATTATCCCCATGGCAAAACATGGAAATATGTAATGAACAAATTTGGTGTAACTCCCACCCGTACTCACAATTTGGATATTAGTAAGACTTTTGTAAGGGAAATGAAATATTTTTTATACAGATGTGAATGCGGCGAACATCGTTTAAGTGCTATAAGGCACAACAGGGCACAAAGGTCTGAAAATAAATTTTATTATAAATGTAAGCACTGTGGCTCGAAGCTTATGTTTGTGAAATCATTGGATGTATAAATGGGCGATATTTTAATTATTTTTGCAGTTATTATAATCCTTATTTTGGTTTTTATTTTTTTAACGTTCAGTATTTTCTGGGGGCTCGTTATTTTTTTTATTGCTGGCGTTTTTAGTTTTTTTACGTCATTTTTTGATGGAAATAGTGAAAAATATGAAACTATACAGCCTGATCCTTCCTCTGTCATTATTTGTATTGATTCTCAAAAAAATAGCTATAAATTGTCAGGAGAAAATTTTATAATAAAATTTAACAAATCAGATGGTTCAAAATACATCGTTACTGATAACGGCAGCAAATTTAATCTGGAAAATTGCTTTTATCTTAAAGGGGAAGATTATCTTTAATAAAGGAGGAGTTATGGCTGTTGTGGGGGAAGTACAGAAAAATAATACGGAAAAGTTTATTGTTGAAGCAAAAGAATTTAAGGGAAAAAGATTTGTGGATGTACGTGTATATTATCTTGACAAAAAGGATGATGAATATAAGCCTACAAAGAAGGGAATAACCCTTACAACAAATACTTATGAACCTTTGATTAAGCTGATAACAGAAGCTTATCAGAAAATTCAAAAGGAAGATATATAGGTTTATTTAATAAGGCAGACCTGCAAAAAAAGCATGCAGAACATTTGTGAGAAGATTATTCATGATTTTCAAGAATGTTTTTTACCGCCTGGGTTATTTCCTCACTTTTGCTGCTCAATCCAACACTTTCCAGAAAATCTGTGATAGCTATAAAAAGGTCATTATACAAGTTTTTGACAAAAGTGTTCATTAAAATGGTATGATGTTCTCCGGTAAAAACACTCTCCAGAGCTCTTTTACAATCTTCTCTATCCAAAGAAGTTACTGAGCGGCATAATACAGGCCTTACCGGGTATATTGAACAACTTTTTTCTGAATTCAGAAATATACATTCAATCTTACATGCTATGCGGTCATCATCATCAAGATATTTAATTTGAAAAGCATTGTTGTGTATTTTATCTATTAGATATGAAAATTCATCAATATTAAAATTGTTTCTTATAAATGAAACAATTTTCCAGGCTTCCGGAGGAAGAGTGGGTATGTTTAGTCTACAACAATAGCCGCATCCCTTGCTGCAGTCTATATCGGACAAATGTTGCTCTTGGCTGGCATCTTCAATAATTCTACCGGCCTGCGATAAAGCTTCGTTTATAGAAATGTCAGCAGGATGGTTTATGTTTTCGCTATTGTGTTGTTTTAACATTTGAAAGAAAAAATGACGATAATTTTTCTCTTCAGCTGCCATACCATATTATAACATTAAACATTCTAATATGACAGTGTAAAATGTGGTTTATTTTTACAGAACTATTTTTGATAGCGATTTACTTTTTGCCTGTGTTCTTCATAGGTTTTGCTGAAGGAGTGTTTTCCATCACTTGTTGCCACAAAGTAGAGATAATCAGTCTCAGCCGGATTCATGACACCTTCCATGGCTTTTTTGGATGGTGAGCATATTGGTGTCGGCGGCAGGTCATTATGCTTGTAAGTGTTATAGACATTCTCAGGGTTTTGTAGGTGTTTTTTTTGAAGGTTTCCGGTGAAACTGGAATAGATTCCGTAAATTGTGGTGGGATCGGACTGTAGTCTCATACCTTTTGACAGCCTGTTGTAAAAAACAGAAGCGATAACAGGATATTCCTCATCTACAAAAGTCTCTTTTTGTACAATTGAAGACAAAATTATTCCCTCATAAGGACTGAGGCCGAAATGTTTAACTTTCTCATCAAAATGTGCAGGTTTGTTTTTCAGGAAATTATTGTACATTAATGATACAATATTTTCTATTTCGGAATTTTCCGGGAGAAAATAAGTGTCCGGATATAGAAATCCTTCCAGAGAAGGTAGTTTTTTCCCGGTCATTTTTGCAATAAACGCTGAATTTGTTATATGGTCTAAAAATGTTTTGTAATCTATAATGTTTAGGGAATCAAGTTTTTGGGCAGTATCAAAGATATTATATCCTTCAGGGATTGTTACTTTTATGTTGTGCTGTATTCCCTTCTTTATGTTTTCCACAAGCTCAAGCAGAGATGAGTTTTCTGCACGGTAGTTCCCAAATTTTCTTTCTTTAGCAAAGCTGTACACATATTTCAGATATTCTTTTAGAAAAGGGGGTGTATTTAGATATCCAAAAATTTTCTCATAGCTTTTGTCATACGGTTCACCCTTTTCTATCCTTATATCGAGTGTAACATAATTATTCTTTAAAAAATTTTCGCATTTATAAATCCAAACTCCCAGTCCGAAGCTCAGAATGAAAGACAGTATAACAATGGTAAATGCCAGTTTCTTCAGCATTTTTACTGTTTTTTTACCATTTTAAGGAATCTGTCGAAAAGGTAAGCAGAATCGTGAGGCCCGGGGCCGTTTTCCGGATGATACTGCACAGCAAATACCGGCTTATCTTTTACTTTTATCCCCTCAACCGTATTATCATTTAGATTTATATGTGTAATTTCCACTTTATCTTTTAAAGATTCCATACTTGCTGCAAAACAATGGTTTTGAGAGGTGATTTCGACTTTACCTGTTGTAAAATCTTTCACCGGCTGGTTCCCGCCGTGATGACCGAATTTTAGCTTGTAAGTTTTTCCACCCAAAGCGATAGAAAGTATTTGATTGCCCAGACAAATGCCAAATACCGGGTAGTTGTTGTTTACCAGATTCCTGGCAAGCTCGTGTGCATATGTTAAAGGTTCAGGATCTCCCGGTCCGTTTGATAGAAAGACACCATCGGGTTTCATTTTTTCTATGTCACTGAAAGTTGTTTGTGCCGGGGCTACAGTTACTCTTGCACCATTTTCCACAAAATACCGTAGTATGTTCTGTTTGATTCCGTAGTCAACGGCTACTATATGTAAGTCATGCGTAGCTGGGTAATTAAAATTATTATTATCAATATTCCAAGTCCCCTGGTTCCATACATATGGTTCACTGCATGTAACGTATTGAACAAGGTCTTTACCTTCAATTGTATCGGAAGCAGCTACCTTGTTTTCCAGATAGGTAATGTCATCTGTTACTGATGAAATAATAGCGTTCATTGAACCTTTTTCCCTTATATGCCTGACAAGTTTTCTGGTATCAACCCCTGTGATACCCACGATGCCATGCTTTTCCATAAATTCATGTAAGCTCATATTTGCTCTGAAATTAGAAAATGTTCTGGAATATTCTTTTACGATAAAAGCTGAAACCTGTGGTTTTACTGACTCAAAGTCCTGTTCATTTATTCCGTAATTGCCGATGAGCGGATATGTCATTGCCACCATCTGTCCATAGTATGACGGATCGGTGAGTATTTCCTGATAACCGGTCATAGAAGTGTTAAAAACCACTTCGTTTACTACTTCTCCCTTAGCTCCGAATGAGACACCTTCAAAAACCGCTCCGTCTTCCAGTATTAAATAGGCTTTGGACATATAAAACTCCATCTTATTAGTTTGCAGGTAAAATTTAAAAAAATATGGATTATTCAATAAAATTATGCAAGTATTTTTAGCTTACAATTTTTATATTAGTTTAAAACGTTTAACCTCTGAATTTCCTTAAAAATACACAAATCCATGACTATTGGGATGTTGTTGTTTTCTGCAATTTTTCGGGCTTCTTCAGAATAGACATGCTCCTGTAGCCAGATAAAACCTGCATTAATTGCAACAGCTTCCTCAACGATTGGGGGTACAGCTTCACTTTTTCTGAATATATCCACAATATCAATATGCTCAGGAATATCAGACAAGCTCTTGTATGCTTTTTCACCAAGTATTTCGTTTTCATTGGGATTTACCGGAAAACACCTGTAACCGTTTTTTTGCAAAAATTTCATTATGCCATTGCTGGGCCTTTCAGGGTTTGTGGATGCTCCTACTATTGCGATATTTTTGGCATCCTTGATGGTTTTGTAAAGGAAATCGTCTGTTATTTTCATTATAATCTCCGCTTGATTTAATGGTATTTGTTATAATATTATAATTAAGGAGTAAATATGATTCAAGGATTATCTACAGCATTGAGCGCATTAAATGCTGCAAACAAAAGGCAGAATGTTACAGCGAACAACCTTGCCAATGTAAATACGGGTGGATTCAAGGCAAAAATCACTCACCTGGCAGAGATATCCCGGGGAGGGGTGAAAGTTGCCGGCGTACAAACGGATACCTCTAAAAGCTATTTTATAAATACAGGTAATCCGTTAGATTTGGCAATAAATGGTGACGGTTATTTCAGATTAAACTCAGATAATAAAGAAATTTTTACGAGAAATGGGCATTTTAAAAAGGATGCTGACGGTAATGTCGTGGATTCAAACGGGAATATTCTGCTGGAAAATCCGAGGGAAAATCTTTCAGTGTCTGAAAATGGCGATGTTTTTTCAAACGGCAATTATGCCGGTAAGATAAATATTTATGATGAATATGGCGAAGCTATCCCTGATAATAATTACGAAATAATGTCAGGTTATTTGGAGGCTTCCAATGTGGATATAGCCAAGGAAATAGTAGATCAGATAGTTAACTTAAGATACTTTCAGGCTAATTCCGAAACTATCAGGACAAAAGATGAGATGCTCGGTAATATTGTGAACTTAAAGACTTAGTTTTATTTGAAAAGTGTGGTTTCCCCGGTACAGTGTAAAAGTAACATTACCCCCTATATTTTCTACAATTTTTTTATCCAAATCTTTTATATTGTTTATTTCTTCGCCATTTACAGCGATGAGGATATCGTCTTTTTTGATATAAGAAGGTATGGAACTTTTAGTTATTGTTACAAGTGAGGTGCTATCTGTGAAGTCAAGTCCGTACTTTCGTCTGAGAAATGTTAACCCGTAGTTATCCGGAAATGTTGTAAGCTTTAAAAGCTTTTGAATGTTCCTGTTGTTTCTTATTATATCAATCTTAATTTCTGATCCGGGAGGATATGTTCTGATAAGATATTTCAGGGCATCTTTTGAATTTGCCGGGATAGTGTTTATTTTGGTAATAATATCATTTTTTTTGAAACCGGCTTTTGCTGCGGGTGAATCATTTTCTATGCTGGATATTGTTAAGCCGTCATTTGTTTCTTCTGTATAAAAACCGGTATAACTTTTGCGTATTTTTCCATAATTTAAAAATTCGCTGAGTGTTCGCTTTAAGATATTTATAGGTATGGAAAAGCCTATCCCCTGAGCATCTTTATATATTGCTGTATTTATCCCTATAACTTCACCATCAAGGTTTATAAGAGGTCCTCCGCTGTTACCTGGATTAATCAGTGCGTCTGTCTGAATAAAAAGCCCGACACCGCCATTTATCTTTAAAATTCTGTTTGTGGAGCTTATTACACCGGTGGTTACAGAGCTGTTGAGACCGAAAGGATTGCCCATAGCTATTATTGTTTCTCCCAGATAGAGGTTATCGCTGTTTCCCAGTTTTGCCACCGTGAATTCTTCCTGGCTTTCAGTTTTCAAAATAGCAAGGTCTAAAAGCTTGTCTTTACCGATAACATTAGCCTTATACTGTTCACCGTTTTCCAGAATAACAAGTATTTCACTGGCTGCTTTAATGACGTGGTAATTAGTAACAACAATACCGCTTTCTTTGACAAAAAAACCGGAGCCTAAGCTATGTGTTTTGTAGGATCTGTTAAAACCAAAAAAATCGTCGAAGAAAGGATCATTAAAAAAAGGATTGTATCGCCGTGTTACTATTTTTTCTGTGCGGATATTTACTACTGTGGTTTCAAACTGTTTTACAGCCTTTACAACAGGGGTTATTCTATTGCTTGCATGTGATTCTGAAAAAAAACTTAAAACAATGACTATAAATAATAACTTAGCAGTGAGTCGCATATATCCCCTTTATTTAAGCTTTCTGTATTTTTGTCTATAATAGTCAGGCTTCTGAATGCCGGAAAAGTTCCTGAAAAATATTCTGAATATCTGTCCACTGATATTATTTTATCCATTTCTATGAAAGTGTAGCCCGGCACTATTTTATAAAAGCCCTTTTTCTTTTTCAAACTGAATCTGACAGTTGTCTTTTGAAAATAAAATTTTTGAGCATTATTGTCGAATATTTTTTTTATGAAAGGGATAAGAAAAAACTCTGCGCACGAGGTTGCGGATTCCGGTGTTCCAGGAAAAATAAAAACCGGCTTACCGGATAACATTGCAAACTTGAATGTTTTGCCCGGACTGGCGTTGATTCCGTTAATCAGTATGCTGCCACCTAACTCTTCTATAGCACTTGTTAACAAATCAAACCGTGAAAAACCTGTTCCCCCGAATGTTGTTATAATATCGTATTTCTGGGAGGCTATATGCAGCGATTCTTTTATTTTTTGTTTGTCATCAGGTATGATTCCTAAATAATTGTGGGGGATATAAAATTTATCCAAAAGAGATGTGAGCATATAAAAATTGCTATTTACTATAAAATCATTGCTGTGGAAAAGATTGGTTATTTCCCCACCTGTTGAAATAACACCTATTTTTGGCTGCATGTAAACATCTATGTGGTTAACCCGTAAAGAGGCAAGCAGCTCCAGATCTCTGTGGTCAAGGGTATGTTGTTTGCTGAATATTTTTGAATGTTTTTTTACTTTACTGCCTTTGTGATCTATAAAATCTTTACGTTGTTTCTGCAGAAAAATCTTATTTTCGACCTTGCTGCTGTTTTCAACAGGTACGACAGATGTTGAATATTCCGGCACGGGGGAGCCGGTGGAAACCTTGATGGCTTCATTGGCATTTAGATGTTTATCGTGGGTATCTGCAGCGGAAATCTCGCCGACTACAGTGAAAGGTTTGCTGTAATCGGATATTTCACTGTTTATGCAGTAGCCGTCCATTTTTGATCGATTAAAGTGAGGCAGGTCAACCGGGCTGTAGATATCTTTAGCAAGTATGCGCCCCATTGCCTGCTCTACACTGATTGTCTCGGATAAATAAGCAGGGACTTTAGCCATTATTAGGTTTTGGGCAAGCCAGAGATCTGTAAGATTTTTCATTTTTCCTTTATTTTTATATCTATTGTTTTGGGGTTTTCACAGCCTTTTAATTGGGAAATTAATCCTTTAAGAGTTGAAATGACTATATCCCTGGCAAACTGATTTAGTTTGATTTTTTCTCCATTTACAGTTAGCGTAATGTTGCTGTTATTTTTCTTAATGTAATGTTTTTCTATAAAATCAGCTATTTCTTTATAGTTGTTAATGTCCAACAAATTTTTAATATCCTGTAAATTTTTGTTTGTTTTATCATTGGTGGCCACAGCCACCAATGTAGGATTGTTTTTACATAACAATTCTGTGGAGTGATTTTTTCTGAAAATTTCTATTTTAGGTTTATTAGCACTCTTAAACCCTTCCGTTAAAATAATATCCAGCTCGATGGGCATATATGATACAACCTCATCCAGACGTCTTTCGCTGTCCACATCGGAAATAAGTGCATATTGCCATGGCGACGAGATAAGTACCGAATGGGCACCTGCCTGTTTATGTCTATATGTATCCTTACCTTCCTTATCCACGTCAAAACCGTGGACATCATGTTTGATTGTGCCAACTTTGTATCCTCTTTTAGAGAGCTCTGAAATTAGATTTTCAATTAACGTAGTTTTGCCGCAGTCCGAGGATCCCACTACCGAGATTACAGGTATCATATGTCAACTCCTTAAAGTTAAAATTATTTTAATATTTTTACATCATTATCAAATATATAGCAAACATTTTAGCTGTGACATTTCCCGCAACTATCCAAAGGTGCATGGTAACCGTCTTTAGGCCACTCGTCATGACATTCAAAGCAATTGTTACCACATCCGGCGGCTTTTTGATTAAATTCAGATTTTAACAGGCTGCCTGCTGAAAGCTCGCCTTTGTTATTATCTGCAGGATCGTGACAATCAATACATGTTTGCAGCGGCTTATGTTCTTGTGAGTCTGAGAGTTCACTGTGGCATGTCATACAGTCTCCGGCACATCCTGCTGATACGTTGCCGGAATTGATTACTAAAACTGCAATTCCCAGATATATTGCTGCAATGAGTCCATGATAAGCAGTCCTTTTTGAGATGTGCATATGCGTTCTCCATTATAATTTAGCAGATTATCCTCAAATAACGGTCGTAAGTGATCTATACATTTTTTATAGTTTTTTCCATACTTTTTAGCAAGAAGGCAAGCATCAACCCCTTCAGTTTGTCTTAATCCAAAGATTAAATCTTCCTTTAAAAGTTCTTCTCCTTTTACTGTTTCGGTTTCCTTTTGATAATTTCCTTTTAAATATTCTTCAATGCTGGCATTGTTCGAATACCTTATCCTTTCTCCATTACAGTTATAGATCATTGAATGTGCGGAAGTACCAAGGCCAATATACTCATTCATATTCCAGTATATTTTGTTATGTTTTGAATCATGACCTGTTTTTGCATAATTTGAGATTTCGTACTGTTGGTAACCGTTTTGGGTTAATTTATTATTTATAAAGATGTATTCTTTTGGAGACTGCTCTTTTGTTGATTTATTTCTAAAGTGTTTTGTGTCGTAAGAAAAGGAATATGTCGAAATATGTTCGGGAGCCATTCCCAAAAGCTCATCAACTGTTTTATTTATCTTTGTTTTTTTACCTGGTATATCAAAAATAATGTCCATATTAATAGAAATATTGCTGTTTATGTTTCTTATATGTCTAAATACAGTATATATATCATTCACATTGTGTATTCTGCCCAAATATTTTAAAATCTCCTCATCAAAAGACTGAGCTCCTATACTTGCCCTGGTTAATCCGAAATCGTAAAGTATTTTCAGTTTGTCTTTATCTGCGCTGTCCGGATTAATTTCGAATGTGAACTCTATTCCATTATAGTTTATTGATTTAAATAATTTTTTTAAAAAATTTTCCAATGTCCTGTTCGGTATAAGACTTGGTGTTCCTCCTCCGATATATAGAGTATCAAAATTTTTATCAGAGATATGAGCTAATTCCTCTGTGAGTCTGTCCATGTATACAGAAATATGCTCAAAGTGTGAGGTTTTAGAGTAAAAGCCGCAATATTTGCACTTGCTTTTGCAAAATGGTATATGTATATATAGCCCTCGCATATTCCCAATAATTGGGCTAATTTATGTTTTAAGCAAGTGATTTTTGTATTTTGGGGTAAAATTTGGATAAATTAAGGCGAATATGGTTGTATTTCAGGCCTTATAAGGGGCTGATTTTTTTATCTGCGATAGCTTCAGTTTTTGTTGCGGCTACAAGTGGTGCCACTGCCTATATAGTAAAACCTACTCTGGATGAGATTTTTATCAATAAAAACAAAACAGGCCTGATGCTTATGCCTGTAGTCATTGTTCTGATTTATTTTTTAAGGGGTGTTTTCGGTTTTATCCAGACATTTTTCCTTAAATATATAGGTCAAAAAGTTATTCAGGAAATCCGGAACGATCTTTATATGAAAATCATCAGACTGCCACTACGTTTTTTCAATGAAAATTCCACTGGTATATTGATGTCCCGCATTACAAATGATGTAAATATGATGCAGAACTCAATACCTGCTTTTGTCAACATAATAAGAGATTCTTTTACCCTTATAGGACTGGCTGGTGTTGTGATTTACCAGGACATGCAGCTGGCTCTGTATTCTTTTATTGTTCTGCCTTTTATTGCAGTATTGATAGTGAAAATTGGCAAAAAGGCTAAAAAATACACGAAAAAAGGCCAGGAGAGAATGGGAGGGCTGAATTCCAACCTTCAGGAAACTTTTACAGGAATAAGGGTGGTAAAATCTTTTATAGCCGAAAATAAAGAGACTGCTAAATTCAAAGAACATAATAAAAATTTTGTTAAATACGAAATAAAAAAAGCTTTTGTTTCAGCTTTCAGTTCCCCGTTTTTGGAATTTATCGGGGCACTGGGTTTAGCGGTTATTGTATATTATGGCGGGATGAAAGTTATAAATGGCACATCAACTCCAGGTACCTTTTTTTCTTTCATGGCTGCACTTATAATGATGTATGAGCCTTTTAAAAAGATAAATAAAGCAAATCAAAATATCCAGTCCGGACTGGGGGCAGCTGAACGAGTTTTTGAGATAATTGATGCTCAAAATGAAATTCTTTCTGCAGATGGATATCTGGAGTGCAACGCAAAAGATAAAGATATAGTTTTCGACAATGTTTTTTTTAAATATTCCGATGATGATGAGTATGTATTAAAAAATATTAATCTGAAAATACAGCCGGGGCAAACAGTAGCTTTAGTGGGTGCCAGCGGTGCCGGTAAAAGCACTTTTGTAAATTTAATACCCAGATTCTATGATGTGAGTAAGGGTGCTGTTAGGATAGGCGGCACTGATATCAGAAACTTCAAAGTTTATTCTTTAAGAAGAAATATTGCAGTGGTTTCTCAGGATCCGTTTCTGTTTAATGATACGGTAATTAACAATATAGCATATGGTCTTAACGAAGCTTCGAAAGAAAGTGTTGTTAATGCAGCAAAGGCTGCTTTTGCCCATGACTTTATTGAAAATCTCCCGAACGGTTATGATACAGTAATTGGTGAAAGGGGAGTCAGACTTTCCGGCGGTCAGAAACAGAGATTAACGATTGCAAGGGCAATACTGATGGATCCACATATTCTTATTCTGGATGAAGCTACAAGTGCACTTGATACAGAGTCGGAAAAAATAGTACAGAAAGCTCTGGAGAATCTTATGCAGGACAGAACCAGCTTTGTTATTGCACACAGAATGTCAACCATTATTAATGCGGATTTGATTGTTGTCATGAATGAAGGGGAAATAGTAAGTAAAGGTAAACATGATGAGCTATTGATTAAGTCGGATGTATACAGGATGCTTTATAATATGCAGTTTAAGGAAAATGGAGAATGAGGGTATTGCACATTGACACAGGCAAAGAATGGCGGGGTGGACAGCGCCAGGTTTTTTTGCTACACGAAGGCCTTTTGAAAAGAAACGTCGAAAGCTATATTGCCTGTAATCCGAATGGTAAACTTTTTCATAAATGTTCTGACGGTGTTCTGCCTTATAAATACAAAGGCGAAGCAAACCCTATTAGCACATGGAACTTATTGAAAATAATTAATAAATACAATCCTGATATTGTTCACAGTCATGATGCCCACTCGCTGACACCAGCTATTTTCGCTAAAGCAATAAAAAAAAATTTATATCTGATTCACACCAGAAGAGTTGATTTTCACATAAAAAAAGGTTTTTTCAGTAAATACAAGTATAGTAGCAAATATATCGATAAGTTGGTTGCAATTTCAAAAGGAGTTAAGAATATTCTCATAGAAGATGGGATAAGACGGCCTATTGTTAAAATATATAGTGGAGTAGATGAAAAATTGGTAAAGCAAATTTCCAAGGAAGAGAGACAAGAAATTAAAAAAAAACTTGGAATTTCCCGATCGGAGTTTGTTGTGGGGAGTGTGGGAAGTTTTGTCCCTCATAAAGATTTTGAAACACTAATTAGGGCTTTTGCATTAGTAATTAGTAAGGTTGACAATGCAAAATTACTTTTGGTGGGTAATGGTGAATTGCTTTCTGATATGAAGAGGCTTGCAGCTGATTTGGGAATGGAAAAAAATGTTGTTTTTACCGGTTATGTGGAAAATGTTGGCGACATGATGAATATCATGGATGTCTATGCTGCAACCTCAAAAGAAGAAGGGTTGAATACCTCGGTAATTGAAGCAATGATGTACGGTTTGCCTGTTGTGACAACAAATGCAGGTGGCTTGCCGGAGCTTGTTCAAGACGGGCATAACGGTTATGTTTGCCAAGTAAGGGATTATAAAAATATTGCGCACAAGATTAACATTCTCATATCCAACAAAGAATGCTATAGGAAACTGGCCAATCATGCCTTTTTATACTCACAAAATTTCAGTAGCAATCAAATGGTTCAGAAATATTTGAGTCTTTATAAAAACATTATTTGAGGGAAAAGTTTTATTTAGTAGGGGATGTTGCTGGGTATTCATTGTTTCTAATAAAGTATCACTTCATAACGTTTATGCAAAACACTATTATTGAGAAAAATAGGGTGATGCCAGGAAAAATTCCCATTGCTTTTTATTCCTTAATGTAATAGAAAATTTAGCCAGATAAAGGCAAAATGGATTATTTAACTTCTATAAGGGATTAATATGACAAATTTTGCACAACTACGAGATAGTATTAATTTTGAAAAACTTTATTTGTACAGTATTTTGTTGTTTGCATTTAGTATGACTCTTTCCAGATCAGCGATATCTTTTTTTATGTTATTTTTGCCTTTCATCTGGATTGTAGAAGGTAATTTCAGAGATAAATTTGGAGTTCTGAGACAATCGTCACTTCTCAAACCTTTTATTCTTTTGTTTGCATTTGTTATAATAGGCCTTGCCATGTCAGGTGATATGACTGAAGGTTTGAATATTTTTAAAAAATACTGCTATTGGTTTACAATTATTGTTATTGCAACTACTTTGAAAAAGGAGCATTTAAACACAATTATAACAGCATTTTTGGCAGGACTTTTTGTTTCAGAGATGGTAGCCTACAGCGCATTTTTTGAAATATGGATATATAAAAATACGTTACCTCAAAACCCCACACCTTTTATGAACCATATAGATTACAGTGTTTATTTAGGCTTTGCATCTGTTTTGATATTGAACAGAATATTTATTAAAAACTATAATAAATGGCAAAAGCTTATACTTATTTTATTACTTTTAATGACGTTAGGCAATTTATTTATTATTGGCGGAAGAACCGGACAGTTTGCTCTTGTTTTCACCCTTGTTGTGTTTTTTATACTACATTTTAATGTGAGACTGAAGGCAATTGTTTTAGGTTTACTTACGATTATTGTTATATATTCCGTAGCGTATAATTTTTCCGAAACGTTTCATCAGAGGGTAACTGCATCGAAAAATGAAATTCAAAAAGCGCTTGAAGGAAATTTTAGAAGCTCATGGGGTATCCGCCTGGCTTACTGGGAGCTCACTTACCATATTTTAAAGGAAGATCCCTTGCTGGGAGTAGGCCTTGGTGATTATAAGCATGCGTTTAAACATGTATTGGATTCAAAGAAATTGGATAAATATAATAACATTTACAATGACTTGATTGAAAATCACTCTCACAATCAGTATTTAATGATGGTTGCACAAATGGGTTTGCTGGGGCTATTCGTTATGATATATTTTTTGTATAAACTTTTTGCAGTGTCCGTAAAGATAGACGACAGAGGTTTTCGTTACCTTTTTATTCTTTTTCTTGTTTTTTATTCGATAAGTTTTTTAGCTGAGCCTCTTTGGTATAAGCAATTTCCCCGCACTTTGTGGATTTTGTTTATAGGTTTATTGGCTAATCTGGAAATTCGGGGTTCATTGATAAAAAACAGGTCACTGTTTATTTCTCGGCAGCAGCGGACCGAACAATCTTCAACAAAATTGAATTAAATTTTTTAAAATCTTTTATTGCTTTTTTTATAACTTTTTATAAAATTTGCTATTCTGGATTTATATGTTATAATCCACGTTTACTTCGGGATAATAGGAGAAATATTTAAATAAAATTTGTTAGGAGGAAATATGCTTGCGAATGTTAAATGGGAAGCTATACCCAGAGGTGATATGACAAAAGGAGAACTGAAAAAGAAGAGAGAGGAAGGATTAATTCCTGCTGTTGTCAGCAGCAGAGGGAAAGAAAGTACATCACTGTTTGTTAAGTTGTCAGACTTACAGAGACGTCCCTATGGAAACTTTACAATAGATTTGGAGTTTACTGATAACAGAGACAATATTACCTGCTTTATGAAAAATATCCAATTCTCTCATGTGGGATATAAGATTCTTCATGTTGACTTTCAGGAACTTACCAAAGGCCAGGAAGTTGATATCGAGATACCTTTGCAGCTGGTTGGAGAGCCTGTTGGTTTGGATAAAGGTGGCATAGTTAATCAACTTATTGATAGTGTTTTGATAAGAACGTTGCCAAGATATTTGCCTGAAAAATTTGAGATGGATATCTCTCATCTGGATGTAAATGAGTCTATTGATATTACAGAGCTTAAGCTTCCTGAAGAAATCTCGCTGCTAGATCCTACGGAAGGAACGGTCGCTTCTATAATTGTACCTAGAGAAGAGCCTGTGGAAACAGAAGAAGCTGAAGAAGAAGAGGCTGAAACAGAAGCTGAAGCTGGGGAAGCAGAAGAAGAACCTGAGGAATAAATAAAGGGGGGTGTGGCTCCTCCCTTTATTAAAATTTTGCCTATTTTAATGATAAATAGTCTGGGATAAAGATTAACACAGGTAAATTTACTTTAAACCATTGGGTGTTCTATTTTGATTATTTGGGTGTTTTTATACTTTTTCCTCCGCTGCTTTTATAATTTCAGGGGGTAATATTGCTTTTAAGTGGTTATATTATAGTACTTATTCTTATTTTTGCGGAAGTGCTAAATATTCTAGTGGAAAAAGTCAATGACAAATATATTAAAAATGCTGCGGCAAACCCGCCAAAGAAAGTTTTGGATATTTATTCAAAAGATGAAATTGCACAAAGTTCCTTTTATCACATAGACAAATCAAAAGTGGCATACTATGAAAATGTTATGCATGGTATACTCTTCTTTTCACTTTTGCTGCTGGGAACTTTTCAGTGGTTTTCTTCTGAGTTGATAGATACTTTCGGGAATGAATATAAAATGGCATTTATCTTTTTTTTGGTTTTTCGGCTATTTTTTGGTTTAATCGGTCTTCCTTTTGATATTTATGAAACATTTGTTGTAGAAAAAAAATATCATTTTAACAAAATCACCCCATTGCTTTATGTCCGAGATCTTCTTGTGGGGGGTATTGTTTCTTTTGCTATTTTTACTGTGCTACTGTTTTTGGTAATGTTTCTGATAAGCTCAGCAGGAAGATTCTGGTATATATATGCTGCTGTGGCTGTGTTTATGTTTTCGATGCTCATGATGTATCTTTATCCCACACTCATTGCGCCACTTTTTAATAAATTTGAGCCGCTGAAAGATAAAAATCTTAAGGAAAAGATATTTAAATTGGCTGAAAAAGCAAAGTTTCCTCTCAAAAACATTATGCAGATGGATGCCTCTAAAAGGTCATCACATTCTAATGCTTATTTCACCGGCTTTGGAAAAAACAAGCGTATTGTGCTTTTTGATACACTTTTGCAAAATCATAAAGAAAATGAAATTCTGAATATTCTGGCTCATGAAATAGGACATTATAAATTGGGGCATTTGAAAAAAATACTTGTTTTTATGTTTGTTTCAGTTTTTGTCTCTTTTTTTCTTGTACATGTACTAATCAGTAGCGATTTTATATATGATGCTCTTGGTTTTGAAAAATCTATTTTTATAGGGCTGTTTATTCTCTCGTTTCTTTTAGCACCGGCGGATACGATTTTTGCTCCTCTGTTTTCTTCTATTTCAAGGAAGCATGAATACGAAGCGGACAAATTTGCAGTTAGTTTGACGGGGGATATCTCAGGAATGAAGGAGGCGCTTATCAAGCTTCATAAGGATAATCTGTCTTTTCCGCTCCCACATCCTGTGTATGTGAAAATGCATTACTCCCATCCCCCTTTGCCTGAAAGAATATATTTTCTGGAGAAAATCCGGGAGCAATAATCAGCATCTGTTTTATTGTTCCCATGCTTACTTATATTTATTAATTTACTTAAGATACTCCAGGAGTTCCATTGTCTTGCTGACAGATTCTTCACGTTTTACTAAAATGGTATTTTTATTTTTTCTGACAAAGAGCTCAACATTTCCTTCTTTGAGATTCTTTTTGCCCACATTGATTCTTAATGGATAGCCAATAAGATCTGCATCGTTAAACTTTACACCAGCTCTTTCGTCTCTGTCATCAATTGCTACGTCAATGCCCTTTTTCTTTAACTTTATGTAAATGGTTTCGGCTACGTTGTTTACTTCATCGTCATTCGTATTTACCGGCACTACGATTACTTCAAAAGGAGCAAGCTGTACAGGCCATATAATGCCTGCATCATCGTGATTTTGTTCAATTGCTGCAGCGGCGGTTCTTCCTATTCCTATACCATAGCATCCCATTATCATATATTTTTGCTTGCCGTCTTTATCAAGGTAAGTGGCATTCATGCTTTCCGAGTATTTTGTTCCAAGCTTAAAAATATGCCCTACTTCAATTCCTTTGGTGATAACATAACTGCCTTTACCACATTTGGGGCAGGTATCCCCCGGTTCAGCCATCCTAAAGTCATCAAATTGTGTTACTGTAAAATCTCTTGTGTGGTTTACATTTAATAGGTGAAGATTTTTCTCGTTTGCACCTGTTACAAAATTTTTCATATGTTTTATAGCATTATCTGCGTAAATGGGTATGTCTAAACCAACCGGACCTGAAAAACCAATTGCCCCACCTGTTATTTCTTCTATCTCACTTTCGGAAGCAAACTCCACATTTACAACATCCAGAAAATTTTTAAGTTTTACAAGGTTGACTTCGTGATCACCTCTTATCATTAAAGCGACAAACTTATCATCGGCTTTTAATATTAGGGTTTTTGCAACGGATGTTGTCTCTATTCCGAGATATTTTGCCACGTCATCAACAGTTTTTTTGTCCGGGGTTTCAATCTTTTCAATTGCTCTTTCTTCGCTTTCATCCGGCAAATATTTGTTATCACATATGGCTTTTTCAACATTTGCAGAGTAATTGCAACTATCGCAACTGATTACATAATCTTCCCCTGTATCAGCTAAAACCATAAATTCATGAGAAAACGATCCTCCAATAGCACCGGAATCTGCTTCCACAACTTTATATTTCAAACCACAGGCTTCAAAAATTTTGCAGTAGGCTTCATGCATGTTTTTGTAACTTTTTTCAGCCATTTCATCATTAATATCAAAGGAATAAGCATCCTTCATGATAAATTCACGCCCTCTCATGAGTCCGAAACGAGGTCTGACCTCATCTCTGAATTTTGTCTGTATTTGGTAGAGATTGAGAGGCAGTTGTTTGTAGCTTTTTATGCTGTTCCTGACAATATCGGTAACAACCTCTTCATGTGTGGGACCTATACAAAAATCCCGTCCATGTCTGTCCTTGAGCCTTAACAGTTCTTTCCCGTAATCATTCCAACGGCCACTTTCCTGCCAAAGTTCTGCAGAGCATACTGTAGGCATTAAAAGCTCAGTGCCACCATGATCATTCATATATTTTCTAACGATATTTTCTACTTTTTTAAGCACTTTTAAACCCAGAGGAAGATATGAATATATCCCTGCTGCGGATTTGCGTATCATGCCTGCCCTGAGCATAAGCTTATGACTCACCACTTCTGCTTCGGCGGGTGTTTCTCTGAGTGTGGGAATAAAATAACATGTTAATCTCATTAGTTGGACTCCATTTTTTTCCAAAATAATAACAGTGCTCTTGAATTGTTGCAAGAAATTTTAAGCAACGAGACCTTTCCTCAACGTGAAACCTTTGAATAAGTCCCCCACCCAGTAAAGCACCTCGAAGGTGCTCGATTTGCAACCTCCCCTAAATTATGAAGAGGAGTTTTATCTCCCCCCTATCATAGAGTTAGGAGAAGATTAAGGGGAGGTAAAATTTATTTTAAACTTTCTTTAGCTTGAAAAAGTATACACCTTTGTTTAAAGCGAATTTGCGGTAATATTTCGTTGGGTAGTAATCCACCAGCTCATTGACATAAACACTTTCAAAACAGGATCTGAGTGCATCGACAGTTATCAGATTTGTCATGATTTCTTTCGCATAATTTTCATGGTCAGTGGCTATGTAGAGTGTACCGTCGGTTTGCATTTTTTCTGATAACAGTCTAAGGAAAGAAGTTTTCATAAGCCTTCTCTTATGGTGCTTTTTTTTAGGCCATGGATCGGGGAAGTTAATGAAAAACGTTTTTACACTTTCAGGTGGGAAAAGCCTGACAAAAAAACTGCCATCATAATGGATAAGCTTAATATTGTTCAATTCTCTTTTCTGTGCTCTGGAAATAGCTTTTCTGATAACCCTTTTTACTACTTCAAAGCCTAAAAAATTTTCCTCAGGAAACTTTGATGCGTAGTGTACCAGGAACTCCCCGTTACCGATTCCTATTTCCACATTTACAGGGTTTGTATTAGCAAATATATCTTTAAAATCGATTAAATTATAATCTGTATATGGTTTAATCTGCTCTTTTATTTTATCGGAAAAAATATACAGATTTTCCTGAAAGTCCAGATTAAGCTTGGTAAAATCTTTTGTTTTAAGCTGAGTTTCTATAGCCATAGGTTAATTATTTTTTCCCAGCTTTTTTAATTCCTTCAAAACTTCATTCACATCTAATCCATGCATCATGCAACCTTTTTCAAGGGTTTCACTTTGTATCCCCAGGCAACTGATGCATCCCATATTAAATTTTTCAAAAATATCTTTGCTGCCGGGAGTTTCTTTTAAGATATCTGCAATCAACGTGTCTTTTGAAATTGCCATTACATCCTCCGTAAAAAAAACTTGATTATCTTGTAATTTTTATGTTAGCATCTCAGGCTCTTAAATGCAAGATTATAAGTCCCAGGAGGAATAGAAAATGGCAAAAAGATGTGACATATGTGGGAAAGGACCAATGTTTGGCAATACTATCAGCCACGCTCATAATGTTAGTAAAAGGGTTTTTTACCCGAATGTGCATAAAATGCGTGTTCTGGACAATAATGGTAAGCCTACCCAGAAAAAAGTTTGCACAAAATGTCTCAAATCAGGGAAAGTTCGCAAGGCTTAAACCCGTTTATGGGGTTTAAGCCTTTTTTATCTTGTGACAACGCTGTAGACTCCCTTGATTGATTTTATTTTGTTTATAACTTTCTGTAATTGATCTTTACTGCTTACTTCAATATGATAGCTTTGCCTTGCTTTTGTATCTCCACTGGATTTGGCTGACATCTCCACAATATTTACTCCGAGATCGTTCATGATGCTTGTGAGGTCATTGATCATCCCTGGGCGGTCTTCTGTAACAGTATAAAGCTTTACCACCATTTTATACTGCTGTTTGTTGTCCCAGACCACATCCATTATCCTATCTTCGTCCAGTGTCATATTGCGTAAATTTTTGCAGTCAGCTTTATGGACAATAACTCCACGTCCTCTGCTTACATACCCTTTCACATCGTCTCCGGGTAATGGGTTACAGCAACCTGCTACTTTTACCATGACGTTGTCAATACCCTCGATTTTAAACGGTTCCGTTTTGCCGGTTGTCGATGTTTTGGTGGTAGTCTCATCGTCTTTTTCTTCCGGTTTGTAAAACAGATGGAGTACTTGTTTGGAAGAAAGGCGCCCAAAGCCCACATTTTTGTACAGATCCTCAGAATCTGTCAGATTGAATTTATTTAATATTTTTTCAAGGCTTTTATTTTCGTTTATTATTTCTTTTAGCTTGAGATTGTGTTCTTTAAATTCTTTATCCAGTAGTTCCCAACCTATTTGTATAGCTTTATCCTGTTCTTTTTTTCTCAAAAAAGAGCGTATTCTTGTTTTTGCTCTGTTTGTTTTTACAAAGTTCAGCCAATCTCTTCTGGGTTCTTGTGTGGAGGATGTCATTATTTCAACTTTTTCACCACTTTTTAGTTTATAGCGTAAAGGCACCATTCTGCCGTTTACCTTTGCGCCGACAGTTGTGTTGCCCACTTCTGAGTGAATGTTGTATGCAAAGTCAATGGGGGTTGATCCTCTGGGTAATTCAACCACCTCACCAGCAGGGGTGAAAAGATAAATTTGTGCCGGCAGAACATCTTCTTTGAGTGCGTCCACAAGATCCTGAGGGCGTTTCAGTTCCTTCTGGTCAAGAAGCTGACGCAACCATATAAAAGATCTGTCTTCTTTGGGATCAAAAGGTTTACCTTCTTTATACTTCCAGTGGGCAGCAATCCCTTCTTCTGCAATGCGGTTCATTTTATGTGTGCGAATCTGGAATTCAACGGACATACCTTTCGGGCCGATAACAGTAGTATGGAGGGACTGGTACATATTGGATTTTGGCATGGCTATATAGTCTTTAAACCTACCCTGTATCGGCTTCCATAGGGTATGAATAAGACCTAATACTGCATAACATTCAGGAACGGAATGTACCAGGATTCTGAGAGCCAGCAAATCATATATTTCATCAAAAGAAGTTTTTTTTCGCACCATTTTGTTGTAAATACTGTAAAAGTGTTTTGGGCGACCGAATATTTCGGCATCAATATTGTCTTCTTTAAGATGCTTGTGTAAAATTGTAATGATTTCGTTAAGGTAGTTTTCCCTTTCACTTCTTTTAAGTTTTACCTTGTTGTAAATATCGTAATATGTCTCTGGTTTCAGAACTCTAAAAGCCATGTCCTCCATTTCCCATTTTATCCATGCAATTCCCAGTCTATGAGCAAGGGGAGCATAAATTTCCAAAGTTTCCTTTGCCACCCTCCTGCGTTTTTCTTCGTGGAGGTGATCTATAGTACGCATGTTGTGTAGCCTGTCTGCGAGTTTAATGACAATGACTCTGACATCTTTGGACATAGAGATAAGCATTTTTCTGAAATTTTCAGCTTGCTTTTCCTCAGTGGATTTGAATTTAATTTTTCCTATCTTTGAAACACCGTCAACAAGGAAAGCGACATTCTCGCCAAACATTTTCGCAACTTCTTCATATGTTGCATCTGTATCCTCAAGTGTATCATGAAGGATTCCTCCGATGACTGTGTCTATATCCATATTCATTTCCGCCAGAATGTAGGCGACGCTGAGTGGGTGAGAAAGATAAGGTTCCCCACTTTTTCTTAGTTGTCCTCTGTGTTTTCCGGCTGCATATACGTATGCTTTATGAAGTTTTTCGAGATCTTTTATCCCGTTTTTTTTCAGCAAATCCTGAATATCCATTAAACGGATATTTTTGTAACTGCTCATTCGCTCCTCTTAATATCCTTGATCTTCAGTTGTATACTGTTCTCCCCTGTCCAGACGTTGAATTCCGGAAAAAACAGGATATCGAACGTATCGTAATTTTGTAAATATTCCTCATATTCCCTGAAGTTATAGCCAATTATTTCGAACAACTTTCCATTCTTTTCAATGAAACCTTTCAGATGTTTTTTCCCTTTACCGATAAACGAAAAGTTTTGATATTTTTTTACTCTGCGCATGCAAAAAACAGGCTCCGGGTTTCCTGAGCCAAAAGGTCTCATTTTTTGAAGAGTTTTGACAAGATGTCTGTTAACTTCATAGGGTTCCACTTCAGTATCTATTTTAATTTCCGGGATAAAGTCACCTTCATCCAGTTCAGAAATGATAAGATTGTGAAACTCTTTCTGAAGTTTCTTAATATTGAAAGATTCAACCTTTATTCCGGCGGCGTATTTATGACCTCCGAAAGTCATAAGTAAATCTGACAAACTTTTTAGTCCGTTGTACAAGTTGAATGCAGGGATACTTCTTGCTGAGCCTTTGCCTATTCCGTCTTCAATGGTTACTATAATCGTAGGCCTGAAATACCGTTCCATAACCCGGGATGCTATTGTACTTATAACTCCGGGATGCCACTCTTCTGAATATAACACAAGCCCTTTGTATTTTTTATGTAAATCAAAACGCTCAACCTTTTCATATGATTGTTTGAGGATTTTTCTTTCTATACCCTGTCTGTATTTGTTTTCCATATCCAGTTCTTCTGCCAGCCATCTTGCATTGTCCCTGTTTTTTTCTATTAAAAGTTTGACACCTCTGTCACAGCTGCCCAGCCGTCCTACTGCGTTGATTCTGGGTGCCAGAACATAGCCCACATGAGCAGAATTAATTTTCGTGTTCGATAGTCCGGTGATTTTTTTGAGTTCTTCAAGACCTGCTCTGTGACCTTGATAAGATAAAACCTTCAGTCCATGCTTTACAAAAATTCTGTTTTCTCCGATGAGGGGGACAACATCTGCAATTGTCCCCAGCGCAACAATGTCCAGAAATTCTTTTAAATTTGGCAATTTGATATCTTTAAAAACCTTGCTAAGCTTGAATTTCAAAGCCATTATTAGTTTGTAAGCCACACCAACTCCGGCAAGGCTTTTAAAAGGATATGTATCTTCGTTTTGATAAGGATCAATAACGGCTACAGCTTCAGCCGGGATGTCACCTAAAGGTTGATGGTGATCTGTTACAATAACATCAACATCTATTGATTTAGCATAAGAAATTTCTTCAGAAGACGTGATCCCGCAATCTACGGTAATTATAAGAGAGCAACCCGCTTTTTTTATTTTTTTGATAGCATTGTTGTTTAAGCCGTAGCCCTCTTCCAACCTGTTTGGAACATAGTATATTACGTCCATACCTATATTTTCCAGAAAAAGATACATCAGAGCTGTGGAGGATACCCCGTCTACATCATAATCTCCATATATGCATACACGCTCATTGTTGCGCAGGGCAAAAATTATACGTTCGACAGCTTTATCTACATCTTTTAAAAGAAACGGATTTAGAAGATTTCGTAAAGGGGCTTCAAAAAAATTTTCAATACTCTTTTCACTAAATAAACCACGATTGACCAATACTGCAGATACCGGACGGCTGATGTTGCACTTTGAACTTAATTTCTTTGTGATTGCTACATCAGTTTCTCTGTGTACCCACTTGTATTTTGGACTTTTCTCACAGCTTATTTCACACTCTTTCTCCATTTACCAACCATTTTTATTATCATTCTAACTTCAATGATAATCACATAAGTCCTTAAAATCAAGTAATTATTTGAAGTAGTTTGAAAAACTGCTTCAAACCCCGGCATTTTTATAACAATATAGAAGGTAAAAGGATGTCAAAAAAAGCTTTTAGTTGAATTTTTGATTAAATATCTATAATATTATCGCAATTTCAGGATATATGGAGGCAATATGCAGAGAGTTGTTATTGATATACAAAAATGCAAAGGGTGCGGACTTTGTATCGATGTCTGTCCGAAAAATATTCTGCAATTTTCAAACAGTTTTAATGAAGCAGGCTATAATTATGTCGAGTGTATAGACGATAGAAGCTGTATAGTTTGTAAAAGCTGTGCAATAGTGTGTCCGGATTTGGTTTTCACACTAAACAGGCCTGCAAAGCAAGGAGCTGTAAATGGCTGAAAAAATACTGATGAAAGGCAATGAAGCAATAGCTGAAGCTGCATTAAGAGCCGGATTGAAAGGATATTTCGGCTATCCCATAACCCCTCAGAATGAAATAACGGCGTACATGTCTGCAAGAATACCCGAGCTTGGCAGAGTTTTTGTGCAGGCCGAGAGTGAAGTTGCAGCTATAAATATGGTTTACGGGGCAGCATCAACCGGCGAGCGCTGCATGACAACCTCCTCCAGTCCCGGTATCGCTCTTATGCAGGAAGGTATTTCCTACATGTGCGGTGCGGAAGTTCCCGCTGTTATTGTGAACATTACCAGAGGCGGTCCCGGCCTCGGCAATATCGGTCCCAGTCAGTGTGACTACAACCAGGTCACACGGGGCGGCGGAAACGGGGATTATGACCTGATTGTTTACGCTCCTCATACACTACAGGAGGCAGTGGATTTGACGTATAAATCCTTTGAGATATCCGAGAAATACAGAAACCCTGTAATGATTCTGGGTGATGGTGCACTGGGACAGATGGCTGAAACGGTTGTTTTACCGGACTTTAAAGAAAAGGAAAAACCTGATGCAGGTTGGGAATTAAACGGTGCAAAAGCAAGGAGTCCTCGTTCTGTTAAGTCCATAAGATTGGCTGAAGGCAAACTACTAGAGCACAATCTTCATTTGGAAGAGAAATTTAAGCTTATCAGCAGAAATGAAACAGAGTATAGTTATGAAGACGGCGATTATGATGTTCTCGTTGTTGCATTTGGGACAGCAGCGAGGGTTGCCAAGACATCTTTAAAAAATTTAAAGGAACAGGGGTATAATCTTGGACTCTTCAGACCTGTAACTGTTCATCCATTCCCATATGAAGAGCTTCGTAAGGCTGCTTCCAAAGCAAAAAAGATACTTGTCGTTGAGATGAACAGGGGACAGATGCTTTTCGACGTGCGGTTGTCTGTACAGAACGATGAAAAGATAGAATTTATCGGTAAACCGGGTGGGGAAACATTTATGCCCGAAGAAATTGAAAATAAAATACTTTCCTGCCTGAAATAAGGAGGCGTTATGACAGTTGCTTTTAAGAAGCCGGAAAGTCTTCTTGATGCGAAGACAATATACTGCCCGGGATGCGGGCACGGTGTAATACACAGATTGGTTGGCGAAACTTTGGATGAACTGGATATCAGAGAAAAGACAGTCGGGATTGC
>DDHP01000077.1:26032-32019 GCA_002338145.1 Deferribacteraceae bacterium UBA1873
GCTCCGGCTCTTGCCACAGGTATTAAAAGGGTCAGAAGCGACCTGAATGTTTTCAGCTATCAGGGAGATGGGGATCTTGCATCCATCGGTATGGGTGAGATAATGCATGCAGCGGGAAGAGGTGAAAATATAACAATTATTTTTGTGAATAATGCCAATTACGGTATGACGGGGGGGCAGATGGCGCCAACGACGTTGCCCCACCAGATTACCACAACTACACCGAAAGGAAGAAATACAGCTACTGACGGCTTTCCTTTTAAGATGGCTGAGCTTATCGCTAATCTTGATGCTCCGGTTTTTTCAGCACGGGTGAAAATAACCGATCCTAAAAATATCAACAAAGCTAAGAAAACGATTAAGTATGCATTCAGTCTCCAGAAGGAAAACAAAGGGTTTGCTTTTGTGGAAATACTTTCCGCATGTCCTACTAACTGGGGGAAAACACCTTCTGAAGCCGTTAAGTGGGTGAGTGATGCTATGGAAAGTTATTATCCGCTCGGAATATTTAAAGATATCTGGGGAGGAGAATGATGTATTTTGACTGTATAATGGCCGGTCACGGCGGGCAGGGGATATTGAGTGCGGGAATGATCCTGGCACACATGGCGGTTCACAGCGACCTGCATGTGACATGGTTTCCCTCTTACGGGGCTGAACAGAGAGGTGGAACGGCAAACTGCGCTGTTGTGATTTCCAGTGAGGAGATAGGCTCTCCAATAATATCCAGCCCCCTTTACGGACTTATTATGAATTACCCTTCTCTTGTTAAATTTCAACCTAAGTTCAAAAAAAATGCCAAAGCGGTGGTTGACTTATCACTCGTTTCGGAAGAGTATTTAACCAGAGAGGATGTTACCTTTTACGGAATAGATGCTACGAAAACGGCTAATGAGCTGGGTAGTCCGAAAATTTCAAATATGGTGATGATCGGGGGTCTTTTGAAGATCTCAAAACTTTTTGATATCGAAGTGGCCAAAGATATGCTGAAAAGTGCATTGAGCAAAAGACATCATAATCTTTTGCCTCTAAACAAAGATGCTCTCCAGAAAGGTTTTGACGGGATAAAAGAGGTGTAGTATATGCCGAGATATGAGATTATTGTAAAAGGCAGAGTGCAGGGTGTTGGTTTTAGAGCTTTTACAGAAAATATTGCTGAGAATTTGGGTGTCAAAGGTTATGTAAGGAATTTGCCTGACGGAACGGTGGAAGTTGTTGCCGAAGCTGATAAGCAAACACTGGATGAATTATGCAGTAAGCTGAAAGCCGGTCCGAGTATGGCGTATGTGGACGAGCTTGCAATTACTGAAAAGGAATCCACAGGTGAATTCAAGGATTTTTCGGTTAAGTTCTGATTTTACCTTTAAAAAATATATTTATATATTATAATGATTAAAAATATGAAAAACCGTGGGGGTGCTCATTTAGGGCTGAGAAAAGACCCCTCGAACCTGATTGGGTAATTCCGGCGCAGGGAACGGGTGAGTTTGTGATAAAACCATCTGGCGCGTCGGTGTCAGGTGGTTTTTTTTGTTTTAATATGCAAAATTGAGGAGATAGCTTATGACACAACTTGAAGCTGCAAAACAGGGCAGGATTACGCCGGAAATGGAAACTGCCGCAAAACATGAAGGCTTGGACGCTGAGGAGATTAGAAAAAAAATAGCCGAAGGCGTGGCCGTAATCCCCAAAAATATAAACCATGATTTTGTAAATATTATGGCCATAGGTCAGGGGTTAACAACAAAGATAAATGCCAATATCGGCACCAGCGGTGACTGCCCTTCCATAGAGAGAGAGGTGCGAAAACTTGAGGTTGCTCTGAAATACGGCACTGACAGTGTGATGGATCTTTCAACAGGCGGTGACCTCAATGAGGCGAGGATGAGTATACTCGATAAATCCACCGTAATGGTGGGCGCGGTGCCTATGTATGCAGTGGCGGCAAAAATGGCTGATAAAGATATCCCGACTTACAGGATGGACAGTGAAGAACTTTTTGATTCGATAGAAGAGCAGTGCCGGCAGGGGATAGACTATATAACAGTTCACTGCGGTGTTACGAAAGAATCTGTGAAAAGAATGGATGCAAGCGACAGAGTTTGCGGAATTGTTAGCCGCGGCGGTTCGATTCTTGCCGACTGGATAAGAAAAAATGACAAAGAAAATCCTTTGTATGAATATTACGACAAGCTGCTTGAGATTGCTTACAAATATGATGTTACACTGAGTCTGGGTGATGGCTTCAGACCTGGGTCAATAGCGGATGCTACAGACAGACCACAGATTGATGAGCTGATTATTTTGGGTGAGCTTTCCAAAAGGGCTTACGAAAAAAATGTACAGGTAATAATCGAGGGCCCTGGTCATGTGCCGCTTGATCAGATTGAAACGAATATGAAGCTGCAAAAAAGTTTGTGCAGTAATGCTCCGTTTTATATACTTGGGCCTCTTCCCACGGATATCGCGCCTGGGTATGACCATATAACCAGTGCCATCGGAGGGGCTATTGCTGCATCTGCCGGAGCCGATTTCCTGTGCTATGTTACCCCTGCAGAGCATCTCTGTCTGCCGGATGAGGATGATGTCAGAGAGGGTGTGGTTGCCTCGAAAATAGCGGCCCATATCGCTGATATCTCAAAAGGTGTGAAAGGAGCAGTACAGAGAGATATTAAAATGAGTGAATACAGGAAAAGTCTGGACTGGGAAGGAATGTTTGAAACCTCAGTAGACCCGGAAAAAGCCAGGTCCAGATTTAGGCAGAATATGGATATCAATTCGTGTACAATGTGTGGTAAATTATGCGCAGTAAAAATAGATCAGAAATAGCAGATTTTTTGAAGCTTTATCTTGTTTTTGAAAGCTCCATGCTTAAGCTCCCCCTTGATGAATTTATGGAGCAGGTGATTGAAGGGGGGATAACGGCTTTCCAGCTTCGGGATAAAAATATACCGGCAATAAAAAGAGTGGAAAACGGCAAAATAGCTGCTGAATTTTGCAGAAACAGCAACATCCCTTTTATTGTGAATGACAGGATTGATATAGCCAGGATACTGAAAGCAGACGGCGTGCATCTGGGGGATAAGGATATTCCGCTTGATATTGCAAAGAATGAGTTTGGTGAATTTTTTTACGGATATTCGTGTAATAATCCGGATGATGTTATATATGCTGATACTTGTAATGCCGCATATACCGGTATAGGGCCTATCTTTGATACTTCCACTAAAAAGGATTTAAGGGAGATTCTTGATAAGGAGAAAATAAGAGAATTAACTTCCTTATCAAATATCCCGTCGGTAGGTATCGGCGGTATTAACAGAACCAATGTCGATTCGCTGAAAGACACCGGCTTACAAGGCATTGCCGTTGTTTCAGCCATTTGTGCATCAGAAAGCCCATATGAGGATACAAAAATTTTGAGAGATTTGGCTGAAAGATTATGAAAGAGTTTGAATTTATAAATATGTTGAAAGAGAACTGTATGTGTAACCACACATCCGTAGGAATAGGTGATGATGCTGCGCTTTTTGGCAATCTTTTAATTGCAAAAGATATAATGTGTGAAAACATTCACTTTCTCTCTTCTACACCTGCTCAACATGTTGTTTTTAAACTTTTTACAGCGAATGTCAGCGATATAGCCGCTATGGGGGGGAGACCCAAAATAGTTTTTCTTGGTTTGGGTCTTCCCCCTCACAGACAGAAAGATAAAACAACTGTGATAAAAGCGGTAAAGGCAGCAGCTGAATTTTATAATCTGGATGTTGCAGGCGGGGATACGAGCTCCTCAAAAAATGATTTTTTCCTCTCACTGACTATTATCGGCTCGAAAGGGAAATATTTTTTGCTCAGAAACGGCGCTGTCCCGGGGGATAAACTATATCTTTCCAGACCATTAGGGTTATCCAGAATTTCTCTGGAAAGGGAACTTAATGCCGGATTTAGTATCGATCCTTACTATCATTACAAAATTTCAGCTGAAATGTATTTAGGAAAAGCTTTGGGGGAAACAGAAAGTATCACCAGCTGTATAGATATCAGTGACGGTCTTGGCAGAGATGCTTATCATATAAGTATGCAAAGTGGCGTAAAAATAGTGATTAATAAACATCAGCTGCCTTTAGAGCATTTAAAAAAATATGGTGTGGACGAAGCAGATTATTTCATAAACTCTGGTGAAGAGTTTGCGCTTTTGTTTACAGCTTCCCAGAAATTTAATCCTCAGGTATTTATGAACAAATATGGCACTTCTATTTATCATATAGGCCATGTGGAGGAAGGTTTAGGAGTTTATCTGAAAGATGGTAAGGATTACATAGATATATCCAACAAAGGCTATGAGCACGAATAGTATTATATGGGTTTAGTTTTTTAGCAATGTTTTTTGCAAAGGTACACTGTTAAACTACTGCATTTCCACATTTGGGCAATCCGTATTCGGTGTTAAAACAATGATTATTTTTATAACTTCCTATTAGCAAGCAAAAATATTACAACTGTATACTTGATTAAATATTTTGTTTATCATACACTTTGATTCGTTTTGGTTGTTTTAATAACTTTTATAGGAGATGGTATGAATGCTTTTGAGAAAATTATAAGTGCAATAGGATCCTTTGCCTGGGGACCTGTAATGATTACACTGCTTTTTCTGACAGGTTTATTGCTTTCCATCGGCACAAAAGTTGTTCAATACCGAAAAATAGGGCATGCATTCAAGCTTCTGGCATCCAGGGATACCAAAGGTGATGGTGATATTACCCCTTTTGCTGCTTTAATGACGTCTTTATCAGCTACTATAGGTACAGGTAATATTGCTGGGGTTGCTACTGCTATTGCAATCGGCGGACCGGGGGCAGTTTTCTGGATGTGGGTTACAGCTGTTTTGGGTGGAGCAACAAAGTTTTCTGAGGCCGTTTTGGCTTTAAAGTACAGAACAACTGATGAATTTGGAGAAAAGTCTGGTGGCCCCATGTATTATGCCAGTCGCGGAATGGAAGAAAAGTACGGTGGAAACTGGAAATGGCTAGGTGCTGCTTTTGCTCTGTTTGCTTTTATTGCATCTTTCGGGATAGGTAATATGGTTCAGTCAAACTCTGTGGCTGATGCGATAAACCAATCTGTGGGACTTCCCCATTGGGTTACTGGGATAATTGTTGCTGTAGCTACGGCCTTGGTTGTTATCGGTGGGATAAAAAGCATTGCCAGAGTAGCTGAGACGATAGTGCCTGTTATGGCAATCGTTTATGTACTGGGATCTTTGTGGGTAATTTTTGCAAACTTGGAGTTATTACCACAGGCATTTGGATGGATTTTTGGCAATGCTTTTAATGGTAATGCTGTAGGCGGGGGATTTTTGGGAACTGTTGTCCGTATGGGTGTTGCCCGGGGTGTTTTTTCGAATGAAGCCGGCCTGGGAAGTGCTCCGATAGCGCATGCAGCTTCAAAAAATAATGACCCTGTGAGGCAAGGTATAATAGCGTCGCTGGGTTCTTTTATTGATACCATAGTTATATGTACAATGACTGCACTGGTTATAATGATTTCTCCAGTTATGACAATAGGTGGGGACGGTCTCATGATAATTAAAGATAACCTTAACGGTGCGGCTCTTACTACTGCCGCTTACAATCAAGCTTTACCCGGAGGTTTTGGTCAGTTTATAGTTAGTTTTGGCTTAATCTTTTTTGCCTATTCCACTATACTCACATGGTATTTTTACGGTTACAAATCGTTGGAATATCTTACTGGTGCAAAAATTGCATCTTATTACAAGTGGGTCTGGGTTGCACTTATTTTTGTGGGTGCCACTGTGCCTTTGAGCTTTGTGTGGAATATTTCCGATGCTTTTAATGGTCTTATGGCCGTGCCTAATCTTATTGCTTTGATGGCACTTAGTTCTGTTGTTTTCGGTATGCTTAGGGAATATGAAAATAAGTTAAAAAAGTAATACAAGACCTTTGCACAACTATAAAAGGTCATCC
>DDHP01000025.1 GCA_002338145.1 Deferribacteraceae bacterium UBA1873
AGATGCATTTATTAGAAGTGAAGAGTACTATAATAGAGTGTTTGATTATTTGATTGATTTAGATGCTACTTCTCCTTTAAGGAATGTAGCAGATATAATAAACTCCTTTAATCAATTTAAGAAAGATAATAATGACAATTTAATAACAGCTATGCCAAGTAGAAGAAGTCCGTACTTTAATATTGTAGAACAAAGTGAAGATGGAAAAGTATATTTATCAAAAAAACTTGATAATGCGATTGTGCGAAGACAAGATGCTCCAAAAACTTACGATATGAATGCTTCCATATATATATGGAAAAGAGAGGCAATACTAAATGAAAACACTCTCTTCCTGGAAAATACAGGACTTTACGTGATGCCGGAAGAAAGATCAATTGATATAGACAGTGAATTGGATTTTAAATTTGTAGAGTTTTTGATGAAGGAAAAAAGAAATGCTTAAAGATAAAGTGGTAGTAGTTACAGGCGGTGCTGGGTTAATAGGAAAAGAGTTTGTTAAAGCTATTATTGAAAATAATGGCATTGCTATTATTGCTGATATTAGTGAGGATATGGGATATAAGGCTTTGAATATTGTGGTTGAAGAGTTAAAATCCCACATCCCACATCCCACATCCCAACTTGATTTTTTTAAGTTAGATATTACTTCAAAAAATTCTTTAAATAACTGCATAAAATACTTAGATAAAAAATATGGAAGAATTAGTGCTCTTGTAAACAATGCCTACCCGAGAAATAAGAACTATGGCAGACATTTCTTTGATGTAGAATATAATGATTTTGTGGAAAATGTAGGGTTGAACTTGGGTGGTTATTTCACAGCTTCTCAACAGTTTGCAGGATATTTTCAGAAACAAGGATATGGAAATATTGTAAATATCAGCTCTATTTATGGTGTCGTAGCACCTCGATTTGAAATATACGAAGGCACAAAGATGACTACACCTGTAGAGTACGCAGCAATTAAGTCAGGACTTATACATCTGACAAAATACATGGCAAAATATTTTAAAGGAATGAACATAAGAGTAAACTCAGTAAGTCCTGGAGGGATTTCTGATAATCAACCAGAAACTTTTTTGGAAAAATATAAAGAAAAATGCTTAAACAAAGGTATGCTTGATAAAAGCGATATTAAAGGAACGTTAATTTATTTACTTAGTGATATGAGTGAGTATGTCAATGGGCAAAATATAATTGTTGATGATGGATTTTGCCTATGATACTAAACTATTAATTTTTAATTCTTGGAATATTGCAAGTATATCTTCGGCAAAAAGGCTAAATCCGATATTCAAAGAGATATCTCCTTTGGGGTGGGGTTTTGTTGAGGACCCTTTACAAAGTTAAAATTTTTTTAATACGATTGTAAATTTGAGAGCTTTGAATAAGTACCTAACCTCCCCCCTATAAAAGAGTTAGGAAGAGATTAAGAGGTTTGCTCTGCCTGCCCTGTTGAATATAGCAAAATTCACAAAAGGTTAAATGCTGTAAGCAAATGGCTTAGCCATTTATTCAACTATGGTAATAAAATAATTTATAGTTGTACGTTGTGAAAGCTCTTGTATAGGAATATGATTTTCCCATTAACTGGTATAAAAATTGTTATATTTTATAGTATTGAAGTATATTAAGAAAAAAATTCCACATTGGAGTATGGCTTATGAATATTTTTGAAAAAAATATAAAAACGGCTGAAAAATTACATCCCAAATTGGCAAAAATCATAAAGAATACACCGGATTCAGAAAACTACCAGATTGTTACTTCAAAGCATCCTGATGGTGTGCCTAATATGATTAATAAAAAATTAGGATATGTGTACTATGATAACTTAGAGCCCGTAGCCTCAGCTGCCAAAAAAGTGGAGAGTAAAAACATAAAAGTTCCTCAGCTGACGTTCTTTATTGGTTTCGGGCTTGGATACGAATTGATAACATTTATGAATGAGAAACTCACTCCGGATACGTATATTGTAATTATAGAGAAAGATCCAGAAGCATTAAAAGCTGCTTTTCGCACAATAGACTTTACACAAGTAATGGCACATAAAAACGTTCACTTTATAGTCGGAGTACCTGAAGGTCAACTTTTTACAGAAATCAGAACACATATGATGTATGGCAACAACAAGCTTTTTTCAAAAGCGATAAATATTATAGAAAATGATGTGGCATTCATCAGCGGAAAAGAATATTATAAAACTGCAATAAGTGCTTTAAAAGATGCAGTAAAAGAAGTGCTTATGCACTACGGCAATGATCCCTGGGATTCTTTGATAGGTATTGAAAATACATTTCATAATATTAATGAAATTATAAATTATCCGGGGATTAAAGATCTTTATTCTAAGTTTAAGGGCAAGCCCGGAATCGTTGTTGCAACGGGCCCGTCTTTGGATAAAAACATACATTTGTTAGATGGCTTGGATAATAAAGCTGTAATTTGTGCCGCAGATGCCTCGGTAAGAGTAATGAAAGAACACGGTTATAAACCACATTTGGTTACTTCTCTTGAGCGTTTGGCACCTACTGCAAAGCTTTTTGAAAATCTGGAGGAAAAGGATGTCAAAGATGTGTATTTAGCTGCTACACCTGTTATTCACCCAAAAACATATGCAAATTTTCCTGGTGAGAGAATAATAACGTACAGAAATTTTGCTACTTTTGAGTGGCTGGATATTGAGCGGGGTACTCTGGATATCGGCCCTTCAGCGGGAAATATGGCATTCAAAGTGCTGGAAGCATTGGGCTGTGATCCCATAATTTTGATTGGTCAGGATCTGGCTTTTGGAGAAGGGGAAGTGACACACGCTTCCGGAACTACTTATGGGCAAAGTCAGTACAAGAAAACTGAGAACACTTTAGAAGTTGCAGGTAACTATGTAAAAAAATTAAAAACAAATAATGTTTGGTATAAGTTTTTAAAATATTATGAAAAAGATGTGGCCGAAACCAATGCAAAGGTTATTAACGCTACAGAAGGCGGAGCAAAAATATACGGCGCGGAAATTATGACCTTTCAGGAAGCAATAGATAGATATATTAATGAAGAAATTGGGGTACTGGATACTATCAAGGCAAATCTACATTATCCTGATGAAGCCGAAAAAGAAGATGAACGGGAAAATGTACGGAAAAAAGTTGTAGATGCTATAGACTACAGTAATTATGTTCTTAATCAGTTCAAATATGGATATGACCAATGCATATTATTTTCCAACGAGGTTGCCGAGCCATACCACAAATCCGGGGAAATCGATCATGAGAGGGTTAAGGAACTTTTTGAGGAAATCCAGAAGCCGATGAAAGTTTTCATCGAAAAAAAATTTTTTCACATAATGATGCACTATGTACAGTCTTACTATATCCGGACGCTTGTGGAAATAAATGGAGTCCGTGCTTCTGAATCGGATACGGTCATGGCGAACATGAAAATCACCGCTTTAATGAAAGATATGTATGCAGTGATGTACAAGCTTGTAGAAAAAATGCATTATCTCTTACATATGCTGCAAAAAAAGCTGGATGAGGAATTTAGCGTGAAAGTGGAAAGGTAGTTGGAAATCTTTGCACAACTCTATTTATTCCCCTAAAGTGAATTCCAGACGGAAAAACGGCGTCATCGCGAGGGCAGCAACTCGCGGAGAGTTTTGCACAACTATAAAAGGTCATCCCGAACTTGTTTCGGGATCTATGACTATCAATAAGTTAAGAGACCCTGAACCAAGTTCAGGGAGACAGTATGGTGATTGTGCAAAGCTCTT
>DDHP01000001.1:0-3362 GCA_002338145.1 Deferribacteraceae bacterium UBA1873
AATAGAGTTGTGCAAAGGTCTCGCATAAAAATTGTGGAAATAAAAAGTACTCAATGTTAATTTTTTAATTTAATGAGAACAGGGTTAGCCTCGCTTAAATAAATTGAATATTAATAAAACTATTTTTGTTTTTAAATATGACTTTCTAAATATTGACAATAAAGAAAATAATAGTATAGTGACAATATTGAAAATTTAACAAAGGAGTTGCTTATGAAAGTTTTAAGAAATCTGTTTGTGGTTATCTTTTTGTTCGCCGTACTTGTTCCCTTTGGCAATGCTGAAGAGAAAAAGGTGAGATGGAAGCTGGCGATGACCTGGGGACCGACTCTTCATCCATTTGTTGATACGGTGGAAAATATGGCCGATATGGTTGAGACAATGAGCGGCGGTAATTTTATTATACGAATCGATGCTGCAAATATCCACAAATCACCGTTTGGGGTATTCGATATGGTGAAACTCGGCCAATATGAAATGGGACATTCCGCTTCATACTACTGGAATGGCAAGGATATTTCATTTTTGCCTCTGACAACAATGCCTTTTGGTATGACGACTCCGGAGCAATATGCCTGGTTCTATTACGGAGATGGCATGGAGCTTATGCAAAAGGCTTATGGGAAAAATGGTATGCTTTCATTTCCCGGCGGAAACACAGGTAGCCAGATGGGTGGATGGTTTCGCAAGGAGATTAATTCTCTGGATGACTTAAAAGGACTTAAAATGCGTATTCCCGGGTTTGCCGGTCAGGTTTTGGCAAAGCTGGGTGTTACTGTGACCAATATCCCTCCCGGTGAACTTTATACATCTTTAGAAAGAGGCACCATTGATGCGCTTGAATGGGTAGGCCCCGGTATGGATATTAAAATGGGATTTCATAAAATTGCACCTTACTATTATACGGGCTGGCAGGAGCCTGCCACAGAGCTGCAGTTTCTTGTAAATAAAAAAGCTTATGATAAACTCCCTGAAAAATATAAAGATATATTAAAAGTGGCAATGAAAACGGCAGCATACGATATGTATATCCAGAATTATCATATGAGTGCAAACGCCTGGTCTACCATGAAAGAAAAATATCCTGACATTAAAGTCAAAACCTTCCCTGATGAAGTGCTAAATGCAATGAAAGCATCTTACAACGAACTAGTAAATAAGAATAAAAAAGAGAATGAGCTTTTTAAAGAGATTATGGAATCCAAAGAAGCTTATCTTAAGAAGGCTCGTGACTGGACATATATTTCCGATTACCTCTATCTGAAATCTATGTCTGAAACAGAATAAGTTTATATTGTTACAAATTCAAAAAAAAGGGGCTGAAAAAAGCCCCTTTTTTTACTTTAAAAAATAAAGCTTTTGGTATATTACTTTTATGAATCCAAACCAAGGTGTTTAAAATGCTTATAAAAATTGAATCTTTTTTTAATGGAATTTCTAAATTTTTAGGTTATCTGACAGCCTTAGCAACGGTCTTAATGGTAATCAATGTTTTTGTTGATGCAATGATGAGATATGTTTTTGACTGGGGTTCGGTAGGGCTGCAGGAGATGGAATGGCATCTGCTATCTGTGGTTATACTTCTGGGTATACCTTATACTTTGATGGAAGAGGGGCATGTGAGGGTTGATGTTATCTATGACAGACTGAGTCATAAGAAGCGGGCTGTTATAAATATCATTGGGTCCGTTATTTTTATAATGACCTTTTCACTGCTTATTGCCACAGGCTCCATTAGTTTTGTCATCGAATCTTTTGTATCCGGTGAAACCAGCAATGATCCGGGAGGATTACCATATAGATGGATTGTCAAAGGTCTTATACCACTCTCTTTCTTTTTATTAACTTTCATGAGTATAGGTTATATTGTTAGGAATATTAATTTTTTTCGGCATGGTGACGACTTTCAGGAAACACAAAAAGATGATGTCCAGGAGATTTTATAATGGTTGGTATTCTTATGTTTTTTGCGGCACTCCTTCTGCTCTTATTCGGATTTCCAGTTGCGTTTACTTTTGGTGGGGTTTCGGTAGTTTTTGCGATTATATTTGGTCTTGTTGAAGTAATACCTTTTGGCGGCACCATTTGGGAAGGGGTGAGAGAAGGGATGAGTATGTTTTCTTTTATGCCCTTTCGTTTGTATGCAATAATGACAAACAAGCTTCTGATGGCAATTCCCCTCTTTATTTTTATGGGTCTTATTCTGCAAAAATCCAATCTGGCAGAAAGGTTGTTAGAGTCCATGGGGTCGCTTTTTGGGGATATTCGTGGCGGAATGGCTATTAGCACGATTTTGGTGGGTGCAATGCTGGCTGCTTCCACAGGAGTGGTCGGTGCCAGTGTTGTTGCAATGGGAATTATTTCCTTACCTGTAATGCTAAAATATAATTATAATAAAGAGCTTTCCACAGGCACTATATGCGCTGCCGGAACATTAGGGCAGATTGTTCCGCCATCAATTGTTTTGATTATTCTTGGAGATGTTTTCCAGCTTCCTGTGGGAGATGTGTTCAAAGCTGCTTTCATACCTGGAATATGGCTGGTGGGTCTCTATCTGATTTATATATTTGCTGTTTCTTTTTTTAGAAAGGAAGTTGCTCCTCCTATTGTTCTTGAGAACAGGGGGAATAAAATTCAGCAGATTAATAAGGCTCTTATTGATATAGTACCTCCGTTAATTTTGATTATTCTTGTTTTGGGTTCTATTTTTGCCGGTATTGCCACTCCAACTGAATCTGCGGCGGTGGGCTGTTTCGGGGCTATCATACTGTCTTTGCTTTACAGACAGTTTTCCTACGGAATGGTTAAACAGACAGCTCTTGAAACAGTCAAAATTACAGTAATGGTCTATACTATTCTTATCGGGGCAACCGCCTTTTCAATGGTTTTTGTTTACACTGGTGGCGATGAGATAGTCAGGGATATATTGCTTCAGCTTCCCGGAGAGAAATACGGTTTCATTATTTTCTCAATGATAGCCATACTAATTCTCGGATTTTTTATCGATTTTATTGAGATTTCATATATTATTGTTCCCATTATTCTTCCTGTAGCCGAACATATAGGTCTAAATCCGTTATGGTTTGCAATACTGATTGCGATGAATCTGCAGACATCTTTTATGACGCCCCCTTTTGGATTTAGCCTTTTTTATCTGAAAGGTGTCTCCCCTCCGGAAATTAAAACTTATCATATTTACAGAGGGGTGGTGCCGTTTATTACAATTCAGATTATTGTACTGCTGATTTTGGCTTTTTATCCCCAGTTGTTTTTTCTTAGCTCTGGATAGATGTTAATGGTGTGTTTGTGCTAAATTTTAAGTTTACCCTGTGAAATATTAGCTTAGCTGATAGACCGAAGGT
>DDHP01000001.1:3653-20252 GCA_002338145.1 Deferribacteraceae bacterium UBA1873
TCGATGAACCACCGGTAAAGTGGGAAGAGAGATCTCTGACGTTATTTGTGATATGAGACCTCTCCACTCCGGTCGAGGTGACATTTGATACGTGTCATTCCGAGCGGAAGCGAGCACCGAGCACATAAGTATTTATGTGCTCGGTGGAGCGGAGAAATCTCTAACGCTGTTTGGCTAAGATTCCTTGATTTATATGGTAATAACTTATGTGTTTACGCTTAGTAATAAAAATGTTTTTGGAGGATATTATGGGAATGATGAAAAAATTGTTGTATTCTATGCTTATTATCTTGCTCGTTGCTTCTACAGGATTTGCAGCGGATAAAAAAGTACGTTGGAATCTCGCAATGACCTGGGGACCTACGCTGCATCCGCTTTCTGATACAGCGGAGCATATGGCGGAAATTGTTAAAAATCTCAGTGACGGTAATTTTATAATCAAAGTTGATGCTTCTAATGTCCACAAATCCCCTTTCGGTATCTTTGATATGGTAAAGCTCGGCCAGTATGAGATGGGGCACACCGCTTCTTATTATTATAAAGGTAAAAATATTGCTTTTTTACCCCTTACTACCATGCCTTTTGGTATGACAGCTCCGGAGCAATACGCCTGGTTTTATTACGGAGGCGGACTTGAGCTTATGCAGGAGACTTACGCTAAACATGGAATGCTTGTTTTCCCCGGAGGTAACACGGGAAATCAGATGGGCGGATGGTTTACCAAGGAGATAAATTCTCTGGATGATTTGAAAGGGCTCAAGATGCGTATACCGGGATTTGCCGGTCAGATTATGGCCAAACTTGGTGTTACGGTTACCAATATACCCCCCGGTGAGCTTTACACAGCACTTGAAAGGGGCACGGTTGATGCTGTGGAATGGACAGGCCCCGGTATGGATATAAATATGGGCTTTCATAAAATCGCCAAATACTATTATACAGGATGGAATGAGCCGGGCTCTGAAGTAGAATTTCTTATAAATGAAAAAGAATATAACAAACTGCCTGAAAAATATAAAAAGATACTTAAAATTGCTATAAAAACAGCAGCTTACGATATGTATATTCAAAGCTATGAGATGAACGCTGAGGCCTGGCAGCAGATGAAAGAAAAATATCCGGATATTAAGGTAAAAGTATTTCCTGAAGAAGTTCTGAAAGAGATGAAAACTGCATATGACAATTTGGTTGCCAGCTATGAAAAAGAATCTCCCATGTTCAAAAAAATCATGGAGTCCAAAAGGGCTTATCTGGATAAAGTACGCGACTGGACTCATATATCCGATTACTTATACCTGAAGTCCACATCAGAATCTAATCTAAAATAAAAAGTTTTTTAAGGTATTTGAAATGGTTCAGATTACTGATAATGTTTGTATTAATAAAAAAGTTGTTTATATGGCAATAGAGAAATTTGCATAACTATAAAAGGTCTTATTTCTTTTACTGTTGAGAAATTTCCGAAACATTTGTTTACTCTCAACTCTTATTCTATTAATATAGTTTGACACAATATCTTTCTGTTAGTGGGGATTCTGTGCCAAATAAATTTAAATTTTATCGATATTTTGCCCTGACGATTATCGTCATCATTATTTTAGTAGTTATCCTGTCGAAAAGTGGCGCAATAGATTTTAATATTTTAAAGCATGATTTATATAAGTCCTTTTTGTTCATTGTTTCTTTTCTTATTCTGCCTCTCATCGGCTTTCCCTTTTCAGCCCTTCTTGTGGCGATTGGTATCGAGTTTAATTATATTATCGGACTTTTGGTGATGGCATCTATAATTCCCATTCACCTTGTTTTTTCTTTCTGGATTGTTAATAGATTTTTTCGGGAAAGAATAAAACGTTCGTTGCAGGCAAAGAAATTCAAAATTTTTGATATTCCTGCCAACAGATATCTTGAATATACGTTTATATTTATGATTGTTCCGGTGGTTCCTTATGCAATGAAAAACTATCTGCTTCCGGCTTCAGGTGTTCCGTTCAGATATTATTTTATTATAGGCTGGACAATTCAATCTGCTCTCGGAGCTCCATTTGTTGTCCTGGGTGAAGCCGCATCTAAGCTTGATTATCAGGTGCTTTTTGCACTTTTATTATTGTTTCTTGCTCTCTATTTTGTTATGAGGAAGCTGAAAAGAAGATATTTTAACGTTATAGCAAAAGATGATGCTAAATATTGAAGGCGGTGTTGTATGCTAATGAAATGGCTTCCATGGCGATTTATAATAAAAAGAGCGGCTAAATCCCAGGGGTTTCTGGATCCACTTACCTTGATGGCAAAATTGAGAAGATTCGGGCATCCTTCAGAAGTTCAGGAACCTATTGAGCTTATAAGAGCCGGCGTCCTGTTTCATGCAAGGGGGCTGGTTAACACGAGAGCTATACAATATAATCTCGACTGGGTGTGGCCGTACTGGATAAACAAACAGTTTCGGCCGGAAGATGAGTCGTTTATACCACGGGGTTTTTCTTTCAGTCATATCAATTTGACTCACCGTAACTGGACTGCCGTTGGTTCTCCTAATGAACCGCACTATCCTATTGTTGATCCAAGGGGACTTTTAACACCTTATTTTGACGGATGGTCAATTGATTTTTGGCTGTTAAAAAAAGATGGCAGTATGCTGATACCCGCACAGATGGAAAATGTGCATCAAACCTTTGAGTACAAAGACAATATCAGGGTGAAAACGGATGCTGGTGAAAATCACAGAAAAATCTCTTCCGATATTTTTGTTGAATCTCAAAACGGCAGATATACCATTTTCAGCAATGTCAAGGTTTCCGGTGAAAAGGGGGATAAAATCATCTGCTCCATCAGGCCCTATAATCCGGAAGGGGTGCAGTTTGTGGAAAAGATTGAGTACGACAGAGCTGGCAACAACTTTTTTGTTAATGAATCGGCGAAAGTGTATTTTGACAGAAATCCTGATAAAATATTTTTTTCTGATTATCACGACGGGGACGTTTACTACAAAATCAACGGTGAAGAGAACGGGAACTCTGTCAGCTGTGATATCGGAATGGCAACTGCCGCAGCCGTGTTTACTTTGGATGAAAATGAAGCGGAACTCTCCGTTACTTTGCCTTTGAAATGTAAACATCGGCAAAAAGAAAGTTACACATCGGTCGATGTTGCCCGGGAATGGGACAGCTTAATTGGTGAAACAGCAAAACTTGATATCCCGGATGAAAAAATTCAATTTCTTTATGACGCTTCTGTAAGGAGTATTTTGCTTTTAACGGCGGATGAAGCTTACCCGGGGCCCTACACGTATAAAAGATTTTGGTTTAGGGATGCCTGTCTGATGATGAATGCACTGCTATCTATTGGGCAAACAGAGAAAGCATACAATATGCTGCTCACATTTCCTGAGAAGCAGAAACACTCCGGTTATTTCAGGTCACAGGAAGGGGAATGGGATTCAAACGGGCAGGTTTTATGGATAGCACACAGAATTAAACAAATCGAAAATGTTCAGTATAAGAAAGATTTTATCCGTTCTATGGCAAAGGGTGCTGAATGGATATGTAATAAAAGGATTAAAAATGCATCCGGTAAAATGCATAACGGTCTTCTGCCTGCGGGATTCAGTGCTGAGCATTTGGGACCCAATGATTACTACTACTGGGATAATTTTTGGGCACTCACCGGTTTAAGATCAGTGGATGAAATTATTGGTGAGGATGCAGAGTTTTCAGATATCAAATATAAATTAAAAAAAGAAGCTGATGAGTATGAAAAAACCATATTTGATACAATAGAATCAATTCCCTCCACTAAGTCACAGGGTGCTATTCCGGCTTCGCCTTACAGGCGAATCGATTCCGGTGCTGTGGGTTCCCTGGTGGCTGATTATCCCTTACAAATAACAAAACCTGCAGATTCTAAAATAATGAAGACTATCGAGCTGCTTGAACAAACGTCATTTTATGAAGGGGCCTTTTTTCAGAATATGATTCACTCAGGAATAAACATATATCTGACACTGGCAATTGCACAATCTCTGCTCAGAGCCGGTGATAAAGGTTATAAGGATCTCATATACAAAGTAGCCGAACTTGCTTCATCCACAGGGCAATGGCCGGAAGCAATACATCCACACACAAAAGGCGGCTGCATGGGCGACGGACAGCACGGCTGGGCGTCTGCTGAGTGGATTATGATGATTAGAAATCTTTTTGTCAGAGAAGAAAAAGATGAAATAATTATCGGTTCCGGTATTTTTGCCGAATGGATAGAAACAGGTAAAAAAATATCTTTCGGACCTACGCCAGTTTTCGGAGGTAAAGTAACAGTTGCTGTGGTGAAAGATAATGATGGCATATCCGTGGATATTATTTGCCCGGAACGGTCACGGGAATTATCATTTAACATTAACGTCCCGGGATATAAAAATGTAGTTGTTAAAAACGGTTGTGCAGCCAAAAAACTGAACATGTTAAATGGGTAAAATATTGTTCAGAGTTTTAAATCTAAAATATTGTTTGCATAAGTATCATATAGAAAACTGTTGTTGAAAAAATACTTATCAGGGCATTTTTCATTTTCAGATGTAATAATGTAGCCAGTATTATTGTCAATATTTCCGGTATCCCTTTGGTTTGATTCCAATTTGTCCCGGAGAGTGCATAAAAGATGAGGATGGTCATTATCATTACAGGAAGGTGCCTTTTTAAATAATCCATAGTTGGATTGGGCTCTACTCTGGAGAATACGAGGAATGCGAGAATTCTGGTCAGGAAGGTAAAAACGGCACACAAGAAAATGGAGAAATATAAATAGCTGCTACTCATCCACAAAACCTCTCATAACAAACATTACAATGACCCCCAATGTTAGGGATGTTATCAGCATTTTGCCTGCAGGGATAAATATTAATGAAAATATACCTATTGCGCATGCGGTGAAAAACGTTTTGAAATTTTTCTGCTGCCTGAGAAGCTCTATTGTAAGCACAACAAACAGTACTGTCAGGGAAAATTCGACGCCGCTGGAGTTAAAAGAAATCGTGGAGGCCATTGTCGCACCTATAATTGTACCGATAATCCAGTATAGATGATCGAAAAGGGCAATCAGGAAAAATGTTTTTTCCTTGTCTTCCTCACTTTTCCAGGTTTTTAAAAGTGCAAACGTTTCATCTGTAAGCCCGAAAATGATGTAAAACTTTTTTATGCCAAAGTCTTTCAGTTCGTCCATAATTGTGATTCCGTAAAAGAAGTGTCTTAAATTAATCAGAAAAGTACCAATAGCTATTTCAAAATAGCCAGCGTGAGCACTGAGGAGCGAGACCGCCAAGAACTGACCGGCTCCTGCAAACACCACAATACTCATGATTACTGTGGCTACAAAAGAAATTCCGCTCTCAACGGCCAGGATTCCGTAAGCCATCCCAAGAGGGATATAACCCATAAGCACGGGCAATGTGTATAAAAAAACTTTTTTCATTAGATAAACCGCTAAATGTTTTAAGAAAGAGTTTTGCAATTAATAAGATTTAAGTCAAGTAATATGTAATTTTTGGTGCCCCCCATTTATTGTTGAGATAGTGAGAGAGGGAGATGGGGAAGTAGTAAAATGGAGAAGTCGTAATTTGTATATTGGTTATTAGTTGAATGGTGTATTGGTGAAAGAGTTGATAAATATTAAGACCCAAGGGCCGAGGAGCAAGTGCAAAGTGGAAGTAAATGTGAGATTGGGAACTTGAAAAAGTTGATTATAAGTTTGTTTTTAATGTTGAGAGGAAAGTGTTGCATTTTCAAATTACGTTTATGAATATGTTGACAATGCTTATGGAAGAAAATTCCAAGAGAATAAAAATTGAAGAATTTGTTGAAATGATGCCCGATGCCTGTGAAAAACAGTTCCCGAAAAAGTGCAATTGCTGCTGCAGGTATTTTGATACTTTTCAGGATTTTCTCAAGTATACAATAATACCTGTACATTCAAAAGACCACAGCTTGCAGTTGATTGATTTGGAAAATTTACATGATGTTATTGCGTTCAGGAACTGTTCCTGTGGGACGACGATGACAGTACAATGTGCGGTGGATAAGCCGCAAAAAAAAGAATTGATGCATGCGATATCTGAAGAAGCTCGTGAGAGGGGGGTTGAGCCCGAAGATGTCGCCCAGCTTCTAAGGGATAAAGTCATCGAAAAGGCTATGAAACGTTAGTGCAGCCAGGAATTAGTCATTGTTTATTCTTCAGAAGTATATTTTTTGTCGTATTGTTTTTTAATATCTTCGGCTGCAATAATTCCCGATGTGGATGCCTGGATTATTCCTCTTGTTATACCTGCACCGTCACCTATACAGTATAGGTTGTCATAATCAGTTGATTTCAGATTTTTATCCACACTGATTCTCAAAGAGTAAAATTTCACTTCAACACCGTACAGAAGTGTGTTTGGATCTGCAATTCCCGGCATAACATTATCTAATTTAAAGATTGTTTCTTTAATATTTGTCAGATATCTGTATGGCAGTACAAAGGATAAGTCCCCAGGCATTGCATTTTCCAGAGTGGGGCGAACAAAGTTCTTGCTTATCCTGTTTTCGGTGGAGCGCCTTCCTCTGATTAAATCTCCGAATCGCTGGACGATAACTCCTCCTCCACTGAGCATATTTGCCAAATATGCTATATATTGTCCGTATTTCACAGGCTCTCTAAAAGGTGCGGTAAATTTTGTTGATACAAGAAGTGCAAAGTTTGTGTTGTTACTTTTTTTGTTTTTATAGCAATGGCCGTTTACTGTCACCAGTTTATTTTCATTTTCTTCGGCTGCCACAAAACCGCCAGGATTGACACAGAAAGTTCGTACTTCATCTTCAAATTCAGATGTATAATGTTTTATTTTGAATTCATAAAGACTGTCTGTAAAACTGTCTGATATAGCTCTTGGTATTTCCACGCGTACACCGATATCCACAGGGTTAATGGATGATTGCATTTGGTATTTTATAGCTATGCGGTGCATCCATGAATTACCACTTCTGCCTACCGCTAATATTATTTTATCGTAATATTGCTTTCCCTTTGAATCACTGATTAGTCCGGTAATTTTACCGTTATCTATTATTAAATCTTGCACGTTTGTGTTACAGAATAAATTCACATTTTTTTGCTGTTGAAATAACTCGTAAAGAGTTTTGATTGATTTCAGGCAATTATCGGTGCCAAGATGCCTGATTTTAGCTGGATACAGTCTCAAACTGTTTCTCGAGCACATATACTCGAGATCTTTTATATTCTCATATTTTGCAGATGTTTCAATAGTGTTTACGCCACTTATTTTTTCCCAGATACTATCAGCTTCCTTTATTAACTTTTCCAGTTCGTCTTCGGGGATATATTCTGTTAACCAACCTCCGAATTCAGTGGTAAGTGTAAGTTTGCCGTCAGAATATGCTCCGGCACCTCCGAAACCACTCATAACCTCTTTTCTATTTCTTTCTGTTATGGGGTTGCCTTTCTCATACAAATCAATTTTTATTTCAGGGTTTTGCATGAGTTTGTAAGCTGCAAACATACCTGCACTTCCTGTCCCTACTATTGCAATTTTCATATCAGTCTCCCAGTGTTTTTATTCTTATATGGTAGTTATTATCCGAAATATTCAGTACTGCGTAAGTCTTTTGTTTTATAGTCCTGTTGTGGCTAAGACTACCTGGGTTAATGAAATCGATTCCCGAAATTTTTTTGCTGAATGGATTGTGTAAATGCCCGAATATTATTATCTGGGCGCCGGGATGAAGATATAACAGTCGGTTAATAATGTTATGCGGTGTGCCTGCTCCGTGGGATATACCGATGCCCAAGCCGCCAATTTCGGTATTTATGTATTCCGGCAGTTCAGAAAATTTCCTGTGCCTGTCCATATTACCTTTTACAGCTAACAAAGACTTTGATTTTTCTTTCAGCTGCAGGTACAGGTTGTATGAAATAAAATCGCCGGCGTGGATAACTTTATCGGCTTCCTGGATTTTGGCAATGATACTGTTTGGCAAGCTGGTAATTGCGTCTGTGTGTGTATCCGAAATAATTACTATATTCATTATAGACCTTTATATCACAGTTAAAGTCTATTTTAAAAGAACTGATTTAGTCAACATAAAAAACAATTGCTTGTTTACAATAAAAGTGTTTTTCCAATGTAATCTGTGCAAAAAATTTTTAATCTCTGGTGTTTATCTTAAAATATGCAGTATAAATTCTAAGTAATTTTAAAGACTTGTGCATTGCAAAAAGTAGAATAAGTACCTATAGTTTAGTGTTCACGGAATAATTTCAGTTTGTGGAGACAATTAAAATTGAGTTTAAACTATATTATACAGATACCGTATTATGATGAAATCAAGAGTATTTCCTATGAGTTGGATTCCCCTGTATATTTTGTTGGAGGGGTTGTGAGGGATTTATTATTGGGAAGGGAAATAACGGATGTTGATTTGGTCTGTTTTAATGGGGAATATACCTTTTTTGCAAAAAAATTATCTGCAAAACTGAGGTCCACCTGTATCAGTTTTAAAGATAATATGCGGTTAGTAAAGAAACAGACGGTAATAGATATTTCAAAACCAAGGGGTAAAAATATTTTGGAGGATCTAAACAAAAGGGATTTTACTATAAATAACTTAGCTATGAATTTGGAAGGGGAGATTTTAGGGGATAAATCTGATCTTTTGCACCGGAAAATTAAACATGTATATGCTGATGTTTTTAAAGATGATCCGTTGAGAATGCTGAGAGCATTTCGTTTTGTTTCGGAACTCGGTTTTGCACTGGACAGTTCAACTGCCAGGCTTATTGCCTACAATGCCTCCGATATTACCAATACGGCAAAAGAGAGAATTTTTCAGGAATTATACAAAATGTTCACAGGTAAATATCTGAGAAATACCCTAAGAGATTTTTTTTGTGCAGGTAGAAAAAGAGCTAACTCTGTAGGAAAGTTTCTGTTTTCTGAGCTGGCGGAAGCTCAATATATTAAACAACCTGCAAGGTTTCACAAAGAAAACATACTAAATCACAGTATCAGTGTTGCCGAAGAGATGTTTAGAATAGTTGATGAACTTAATCTGAATGAAGAAAAACGGTTTGTATTAATATCGGCAGCTATCTTACATGATTGTGGGAAAAAAACGGCATGGGAAAATAACAGTGGTAGGAATTTTGCTTATCACGATATTATCGGTGAGAAGGTTGGAAAACAGATAATGAAAAGACTCGGTTATCCATCCAAATGTCAGAACTATGTAGGTTTTTTGATAAAGCATCATCTCAGATTAACTATATTTTCTGTCAACGGGGTCAGAAAATCAAAGCTTCAAAAGTATGTCTTTGAGAACAGAAAATATATTGATGATATTATACTATTGAGTTTGGCTGATAATATGGTTAAAAAGTTTAATATAAAATTATTGCATAGCATTATTCTGAGGATTAGAAATATACAGAAAGATATGGATTTGGCTGCGTTGGAAAAAATAAAAGGTACTGATATCTTAAATATGGGTGTGGAGAAAGGTCCTGAAGTCTCCAGGATTTTAAAAGAGGTTCATTTTCGTCTGGCCTTTGGTTATTTAAAAAATTATGATGAAATAACGAAATTTGTCCAGAGTATTAAGGGGGAAACATGAAGCTGCTACGTTTTAAAACAGGAAACATAGAAAAAAAAGGTATTTATGAAGATGGTGTCATCAAAAGAATTTTTGGCTCTGTTTTTCATGAATATACTGTGACTGATGAAGTTTACAATTTTGATGAAGTGCAGATTCTGCCACCGGTTTTACCATCCAAGATTGTTTGTGTGGGAAGAAACTATTCAGATCATGCGAAGGAGCTGGGCAACAGTGTTCCCGATGAGCCTATGCTCTTTCTAAAGCCCTCCACTGCACTGAATTCACATGAATCTGTTATTATATATCCTGAGGTATCCAAGAGAGTAGATTTCGAAGCAGAGCTGGGAGTAGTTATTGGTAAAAAGTGTAAAAGTGTTAGCGCTCAGAATGCGTTGGATTATGTATTAGGTTATACATGTTTTAATGATATTACTGCGCGTGATATACAGAAAAAAGAAAACAAATTCACACGTGCCAAATCTTTTGATAGTTTTGCTCCTGTGGGGCCCGTTATTGAAACGAACTTAACTCCGGAGAATTTACGTGTGGTTTGCAGGGTGAACGGTGAGATTAAGCAAAATGGCAACACAAAGGATATGGTTTTCGATGTTAAGATGTTGATTAGCTTTATTTCGCATGTTATGACTTTATTGCCTGGAGATCTTGTTGCCACCGGTACACCTTCAGGTGTGGGGCAGCTGAGCCCGGGAGATATTGTGGAAGTTGATATTGAGAATATAGGGGTATTGAGAAACTATGTCCATAAGCAATGATAGAATTAGTTGTTTCGCATGTGGGGCATGTTGTGTCGCATTCAGTATATCCACACTTAATAAACCTTCCGGGGAAAAATGTAAGAATCTTACCGGAGAAGGGCTTTGCGGGATATATGAAAAGAGGCCGAAGGTATGCAGTGATTTTGCACCGGACGAAATATGTGTACTGATTTCAAGCTTGCCATTTGACCAGAAAGTAAATGTTTTACAAAAAATTTATGGCTGTTAATAGTTAGTTTTGGAGGGTTGGCTTGTACTTAGGGTTGACTGGCGGTATTGCTTCCGGGAAAAACACTGTGGCGGACATGTTCAGCCAACTTGGAGCGTACACCATCGATGCGGATGAAATAAGCAGAGAAGTTATGAAGCCGGGGCATAAGGCTTTTGATGGTGTGGTAGACTTTTTTGGGAACGAAATTCTTGGCGAAGATGGTTTTATTGACCGAGCAAAGCTAAAGAAGATAGTCTTTTCTGACAGTTCAATGCGCAAAAGACTTGAAGAGATTGTTCATCCTGAAATATTAGCATATGAGAAAAAAAAGGTGGGTAGAATTAAGGGCAATGATGATAAAGCTATTATTATTACACACGCAGCATTAATAATTGAAAAACAAACTTACGGCAGGTTTGATGGTATAATTGTTGTTTATGCTGAAAGAAACCAACAGCTCAAACGATTAATGGCAAGAGATAACATTACTGTTGAATATGCCGAAAAAATTGTCTCGTCACAAATGAGTATAAATGAGAAAATTAAATATGCCAATTTTATAGTTAATAATTCTAAATCCCTGGCGGATACGCATAGGGATGTCAGAAGAATTTTTGATGTTCTGAATATTTATCAGTATTGTATGAAACAACTTAAAAAGCAAAAAACACAATTAAATATTGACTAAAAAATAATCATGCTTTATATTCTTTGACTTCCGGTATATTCGGAGATCAGCAGAATACGTAAAGCGTAAAGGGATGGGAATTGTAAATGTTTACTACGCTAAATGATAAGCTTCAGTCTGTATTTAAAAAGATACGGGGTGAAGTTAGGATTACTGAAGAGAATATAAGAGAAGCCATCAAGCAGGTTAAAATGGCTATGCTTGAGGCTGATGTTAATTATAAAGTTGTAAAAAAATTCATCTCAGGTGTCCAGGAAAAGGCTCTGGGCGAGGAAGTATTAAAAAGCTTATCCCCCGATCAGGTTTTTATTAAAATAGTCAATGATGAATTGACTTATATTCTGGGTGGCGAAGATCCTGCTGCCACAAAAATATCCTTAAGTCCAACTCCACCTACAGTTATAATGCTTGTGGGTTTACAGGGTTCAGGTAAAACAACTACTGCCGGGAAACTGGCTAAGCATTTCCAAAAAAATAATAGAAAAGTTTTGCTTGTTGCTGACGATATATACAGACCGGCAGCAATAGATCAACTGGAAGTTCTTGGGAAACAGCTAAGCGTGGACGTTTATTCCGACAGAGAAAGTAAAGATGCAGTTGATATTGCCCTGAAATCGTATGAATATGCAAAGAAAAGTGCCAAAGATATTGTAATTATAGATACAGCGGGCAGACTTCATGTCAACAATGAGCTTATGGATGAGCTTTCTGATATCAAGAAAACCGTTAACCCTAATGAAATTTTGTTTGTTGCCGATGCCATGACAGGACAGGATGCTGTAAATGTTGCCACAAAGTTTAATAATGATCTGGATATATCAGGAGTAATTCTTACAAAACTTGACGGTGATGCCAGGGGTGGAGCTGCACTATCTATTCGCGAAGTAACTGGTAAACCTTTGAAATTTGTGGGTATAGGGGAAAAACTTGACGCCTTTGAGCCATTTTACCCCGACAGAATGGCTTCAAGGATTCTTGGCATGGGTGATGTGGTTTCCCTCGTTGAAATGGCCCAGGATGCAATAGAAGAGGATGAAGCTGAAAAACTTGCCGATAAAGTTTCCAAAGGCGGCATGGACTTTAACGATATGCTTTCACAGTTTAAGATGATTAGAAAAATGGGCTCTTTTGAAAGCATTATGAAACTGATTCCCGGAATGGGTAATATGAAGAATGCAGATGTGGATGAAGACCAGATTAAGAAAATAGAAGCCATTATCAACTCAATGACTCCGAAAGAAAGAAAATATTATAAAATCCTTAACGGGAGCAGAAAAAAACGTATAGCCAGAGGGAGCGGAACCTCGGTAAGCGATGTCAATAAACTTATCAGCCAGTTACAGCAAATGAATAAAATGATGAAAAAATTCAGGAAGAAATACGGCGGAGCGGATAAGTTAGACGAAAAAATGTTAAAAAATATATTCCCTATGTGATAAGGAGGTGTGAAGCGTGGCTACAAAAATCAGATTAATGAGAATGGGCAGGAAAAAGAGACCTTTTTACAGGTTGGTTGTTGCTGACAGCAGAGCAAAAAGGGACGGAAGATTTATTGAGATAATCGGGCATTATAACCCTTTGCCTAATCCTACAGAATACAAAGTGGATGAGGAAAAAGCACTTAAGTGGCTTGGCAATGGAGCGGTACCTACTGATACTGCGAGAAACATTCTTTCCAGAGCGGGAGTAATGAAGAAATTTGATGAGATTAAACATCAAAAAAACAGTTAAACCAATCGGAGGTGTTAAGTGAAAGAGTTAGTTGAGTTTATCGTAAAATCACTCGTGGATAATCCTGACAAGGTTTTAATCGAAGAGGTTGAAGGGGAAAAGACAACTGTAATTGAGCTGCGCGTGGATCCTTCTGATCTGGGTAAGGTTATCGGTAAACAGGGCAGGACAGCGAGGGCTGTGAGGACTATTCTTAATGCTGCAGGTATAAAAAAGAATAAGCGTGTTGTACTTGAAATACTTGAATGATTATGCGTCTCAATATGAGACGCATTTTACTGTAAATTTTCTATTGATATGAGGTTTTTCAGTATTGGCAGGATTGTAGGTCATCACGGCTTACACGGTGATGTGAAAATAAAACCTATAACAGACAACCCTGATATTTTTTTTGATTTAACCTACTTGCTTTTGGCCGAAAAAGGCGAAGTAAGGCGGTCTTTTAAATTAAATAATATATATTTTCAGAATAAGTTCATAATAGCTTCCCTTGAGCAGGTATCCCATATAGATGAAATCGGCGATTTGAAGGGGCTGGATGTGGTAGTGCCGGAAAATTATTTACCTGAGGAAAATCCTGACGAGGTTTACTGGTATAAGATAAAAGGGGCGGCAGTATTTGATGAAAATGGCCGCAAGATTGGTATTCTATATGACTATATCGAGTCCGGAGCCTCAGATGTTTTCAGGGTTGCTTGTGGTGAAAGTAAATATTATTTGATATCAAACAATCCCGAACATATTATAAAAATAGATGATGTCAACAAATCAGTTTACATAAATTCCAACGGTTTAGTCAGTGAAGATATTTAATGTACTGACAATTTTTCCTTCTATTTTTGATTCTTTTTTTTCTTACGGTGTTATCTCTAAGGGTATCAGCAACAGGCTTATAAAAATCAACATGGTGGATATAAGGGAATATGCTTTTGATAAACACAAAATGACCGATGATTACCAATATGGAGGGGGGCAAGGTCTGGTAATGAAGCCGGAACCTATATATGAAGCTGTGGAATCGGTACGTTTGGAAAATGATACCCATGTTATTTTGCTGGATCCGAGAGGACGTAGGTTTGATCAAAAGAAAGCTGAAGAATTGTCTTTATATAATAATATAACTTTTATTTGTGGAAGATATGAAGGTGTGGATGAGCGTATTCGCTCTCTTGTTGTGGATGAGGAACTGTCGTTGGGTGATTTTATTTTAACGGGAGGAGAGCTCGCTGCAGCAACTATGATAGATTCCATTGCAAGGCTTGTTCCCGGAGTGTTAGGTGATGACAGATCTGCCGAGGAAGAATCATTTACGGAAGGTTTGCTTGAATTCCCCCACTACACCAGACCATACGAATTTAAAGGGCTTAAGGTTCCGGAGGTGCTTAGAAGTGGGGATCATGAGAAAATCAGAAAGTGGAGAAAAAAAGAATCGATAAAAATTACTTTACAAAACAGAATTGATTTGTTAAAAGATAAGGCTCTTGACAGCGAAGCAATGGATATTATAGAACAGGAAAGAGTTAAAATGAATAAACGTGCGGGTCTTTATACTGCATTGCTTCATTACCCTATGCTGGATAAGCAAGGGGACAATGTAGCAACTGCCATTACAAACATGGATTTGCACGATATTTCACGAAGCTGTAAAACGTTTGGTGTTAAAAAATATTATGTGGTTACCCCTCTTGAGGCTCAGCGGGAAATTGCTGGTCGCGTGCTTAAACATTGGCTGCAGGGGTATGGTGCAGAGTATAACAGTAACAGAAAAGAGGCATTTGGTATTACTGCGATACATAGCTCACTATTGGAATCAATTGCTGATATTGAGAAGATGGAAGGAGAGAAGCCGGTTCTTGTAGCTACAAGTGCAAGGAAGTATCCTAATACTGTTAGTTACAGGGAAATTGCAGGCATTACAAAAGATAAGCCTGTTTTGCTGTTGTTCGGGACAGGCTGGGGGTTTTCGGAAGATATTATCAAAGAGGCCGATTATATAGCCGAGCCGATTTATGGGGCGGGTGATTTTAATCATTTGTCCGTTAGAAGTGCTGTGGCTATAATACTGGATAGAATAAACGCGTTTGTGCAGGAGGATACATTATGAGAAATACACTGATTGAAGCGGTTGAATCGGAATACAAAAAAGATAATATACCGGAATTTCGTGCCGGTGACACTGTAAGTGTGGATTTTCGCATCGTTGAAGGGAACAAAGAGCGTATCCAGTCGTTTCAGGGGCTGGTTATTCGTATTAATAATAACGGTCTGAATACAACATTTACTGTAAGGAAAGTAGTTGGTGACATTGGAGTTGAGAGGATATTTCCCATTCATTCTCCGAGAATCGAAGCTATAAAAGTGATAAGAAGAGGTCGTGTACGCAGAGCTAAGCTTTACTATATCAGAGAAAGACGTGGTAAAGCGGCAAGGATTAAAGAGCGCAGAAAGGGATTCTGAAAAAACATTAAAAGTATATAATTTAGTCTTAAAAAAGGGGTTTGTTAGATATGAAGACGACATGGGCAAAAAAAGATGAGCTAAATCGGAATTGGTATTTGGTGGATGTTCGGGATAAGGTGCTGGGACGTGTTGCCAGTCAGATTGCCAAAATATTGATGGGCAAGCATAAACCTGAATATACTCCCTTCATTGACTCCGGAGATTTTGTTGTTGTGGTTAATGCGGAAAAGATTGCCGTTACCGGTAAGAAGATGAGTGACAAATATTACTACAGACACTCAGGGTATCTTGGTGGACTGAAAAGCAAAAATTTGGAACAGATGCTGGATAGCAAACCAGAGGATGTTGTAAGGCTTGCTGTGAAAAGGATGCTGCCAAAAAATAAACTGGGAAGGCAAATGTTGAATAAGTTGAAAGTTTACTCAGGACAAGAGCATCCTCATGACGCTCAAAAACCTGTTAGTATAGAGTTATAGGGGGATTTTCGGATGGCTGCTGAATATTTTTATGGAACGGGAAGAAGAAAAACGTCTATTTCCAGGGTATTTTTAAAACCGGGTTCCGGATCTATAATGGTCAACGGTAAACCTTTGGAAAATTATCTGGACAGGCCGGTTTTGAGACAGATTGTCAAACAACCCTTGGAAAAACTGGGAGTGCAAGGCAAATTTGATTTTTATGTTACAGTATCAGGTGGTGGTAAAAGCGGACAGGCCGGGGCAATAAGACATGGTATAGCCCGTGCATTACTCGAATATAACGGCGAATATAGGAAATCATTGAAAGATGGTGGTTTTCTTACAAGAGATCCGCGTATGGTGGAAAGGAAAAAACCTGGACAGCCCAAGGCGCGTAAAAAACCTCAGTTTTCAAAACGTTAACGTTTTTACATATGCACTTCGGTATATTCTGTTGCCGAAGTGCCTTTCTGCAATATTTTCAGTCTGTTAAATTATAGAGTAAATATAGTATCTGTCGTTTATTTTTTTAAAAACCTGGTTTTGCTCCATCTGCCACAATAAGATTACTTTTGTAAGACTTTTGAATAACCCTATTTGGTCATGCTGAATTTGTTTCAGCATCTAATGATATCGGTAAATT
>DDHP01000001.1:20500-40088 GCA_002338145.1 Deferribacteraceae bacterium UBA1873
AAATTATGAGACCCTGAAACAAGTTCAGGGTGACACCAACTTAATTATTCAAAAGTCTCTTTGTATAAATTTCGGAGTGGCTCAATAAAAAGAGCTTGAAAATAAATATGTACTGTGTTAATAAAATTAGCCCTAAATTATAGAGAGGTGATTAGAATGAAAAAAGGAATTCATCCGGAATATAAAGACGCCGTTATCAGGTGTGCTTGCGGAAATGAGATTCATACAAAATCCACAATAGGAGATACTTCTGTTGCTATTTGCTCAGCATGTCATCCCTTTTTTACTGGCAAACAAAAGTTTGTTGATACAGCCGGGCGTGTGGAAAAATTTATGAAAAAATATGGCGATTACGGCAAAAAAAACGAAAAGAAAAAAAGCAAGTAGCCTGGCGGTGTGACTTTGAAAGGTAAAGCTGTAAAACCTGTAGTGGAATTGCTTTCACATACGCCTGAGCCGGAAAAAACTGTGGCTTTGGCCGCAAAACTCTGTTACTCCTCTTCGGATATTGAAGACTTGCGGAAAAAAATACAAGCAAAAGACCAGGATGATTTTGTCACTAAAATTATGGGGCTCGGTCATTTTTCCGTGTTAGAGCATGTAAGTTTCACATTCGGTGTGGAGGGTGTTTCGAGGGCGCTCACCCATCAGCTTGTGAGGCACAGGGTTGCAAGTTACTCCCAAAAGTCGCAGAGGTACGTATCCGAAACGGAAGGGTTTGATTTTGTTTTACCTGAAAGTATAAAAGCTGATTCCGGGAGTGCTGAACGTTTCTACAATCTGATTTCAGAAATTTCCGATTTTTACAGTGAAATGATAGAAAAAGGGATTAAAGCAGAAGATGCCCGTTATATCCTACCCAATGCATGTGAAACAAAAATAATCATTACAATGAATGCCAGAGAGCTACTTCACTTCTTTTCTTTAAGGTGCTGCGAGCGGGCCCAGTGGGAAATCAGGCAGATGGCTGATTTGATGCTGCAAAAGTGTTACGAAAGAGCACCTCTGATATTTAAAAATTCAGGTCCAGGATGTCTTGGTGGCCCATGCCCGGAGGGTGAATTTACCTGCGGTAAAACTGCTGAAGTCAGACAGAAATACAGTGAAATGCTGGACAAATACGATAGACTAAACTGAACTTCTGCTACCTAATAATATCAAATTTATTAACAAATGTTAAAATAAATAAATTCAAGATTGCTGTGTACTATTTTGGCAAAATAGTTATATTAACAGATTAATTCCCCAAAAAGGATTAAAAAACGTTTAAACTCTCAGGTGAAAAATGAAAAAGAAAGGATACAGCGATGTAGGTGGCCAGGCGGTCATAGAGGGTGTGATGATGAGAGCACCCGAAAAATTTGTTATTGCGGTACGCAATCCTGACAATCAGATTGTGGTTCAGAGGAAAAATGTTACTATTGACAATAAAGGTATTTTCAAAAAACCTTTTATCAGAGGTCTTGTAGCGTTGTACAATGCCCTTATTCTGGGCGTACAGGCTCTTAACTTCAGTGCCTATCATGCTATGGGTGAGGGCGATGAAAAAATGAGTAAAAAAGAAATTTTCCTAAGCATGTTTCTGGGGCTGGGGTTAGGTATCGTTCTGTTTATATTTCTCCCTCTTTTAATAACGGATCTCCTTAAATATGTTTTACCCATAGTGGAGCGCTCTTTTCTGGCTTTTAATGCTGTAGACGGAGTAATAAGGGTAATATTTTTTCTGATTTATATTTATGCAATTTCCTTTTTTAAAGATATAAAAAGGGTATTTGAATATCACGGAGCCGAACATAAATCGATTTTTACTTATGAAGCAGGAGAACAGCTCACAGTGGAAAATGCGCGAACTAAGAGCAGGTTTCATCCCCGTTGCGGTACAAGTTTTCTGCTTATTGTTATGATTGTAAGTATTTTTGTTTTCAGCATAATACCGAAAGATTCGCATTTTGTAATTAAGTTTGCATCCAGACTTGTTTTTATCCCTGTTATTGCAGGTATTTCATATGAAATCCTGAAACTTAGCAGTAGGAATCAATCTAATCCTCTTATGAAATTTTTGATAATACCGGGGTTGTGGCTTCAGAAGATTACGACAAAAGAACCTGATGATGGGCAGCTTGAGGTGGCGCTTGTTTCACTGAAGGAGGCTCTTGGTGAGCATGTTGAAGAAGAAGGTGTAATTTATGTATGAGAAACTGGCAGATATTAAAGAAAAGTATGATCAGATAGCTGAAAAAATGTCTGACCCTGATGTTATTGCCGACCAGGATAGATTTCAGAAATATGCAAAGGAACTGGCGGAAATGAAGCCTTTGGTGGACAAATATGAAGAATATACCACAGCATTAAACAGACTGGAGGAAGCCAAGGAAATACTTGCCTCATCCCGGGATGAGGATCTTAAAGAGTTGGCAGAAGCGGAGCTTGAAGAAAATAAGGAAATTTTGCGAACTCTGGAGCATGAAATAAAAATGCTTATGGTTCCAAAAGATCCATATGATGATAAAAACATTTATCTGGAAATAAGAGCCGGAACAGGCGGGGATGAAGCAACACTTTTTGCTGCTGATTTGCTGAGAATGTATACGAGGTATGCGGAAAGAAAAGGATTTAAGGTTGAGATTGTAGAACAGAATGGCACCGGTGTGGGCGGTTTTAAAGAAGTTGTGATTCTTTTGAAAGGTAAAGGTGCATACAGTCATTTAAAGTTTGAGGCCGGTGGACACAGAGTTCAGCGTATCCCGGAAACCGAATCCGGTGGCAGAATACATACTTCCGCATGTACTGTTGCGGTTTTGCCGGAAGCCGAAGATGTGGAAATGAATATAGACCCCAATGATTTAAGAATTGATGTTTTTCGTGCAAGTGGTGCCGGTGGGCAGCATGTGAATACTACTGATTCTGCAGTGAGAATTACCCATGAGCCCTCTGGTATTGTTGTGTCCTGTCAGGATGAACGCAGCCAGATAAAGAACAAAGAAAAAGCCATGAAACTGCTGAAATCTAAACTGCTTGAAAAAAAAATAAGAGAGCAGGAAGAGGAAATAGCTGCAGACAGAAAACTGCAGGTGGGTTCAGGCGACAGAAGTGAAAGAATACGAACGTATAATTTTCCCCAAAACAGGGTTACTGATCACCGCATAAACTATACAAGCCACAGTTTGGACAAATTTCTGGAAGGTGAGATTGATGACCTTTTGGAAGCTCTGTGGGCATATGACCAAACAGAAAGGTTAAAAGCAGCAGGGCTGTAATTTTCTAATGCTCCCGGTTTTTGGCAAAAACAATCGGATAATAGATGTACTGTCATATCTGGAAAGCCATTTTGCTCTAAGCAGAAGTGACGCCCTTGATATTATCAGCTTTGCTACTAAGATTGCATATTCAAAACTGCATTTTTATTATTTTTCTGTTTTCACACCTAAGCAAAATTTCTGTAATATACTTGCAAAACTGGAACAAAAGGTGCCGGTAGCATATATAACCGGCCGCAGAGAATTTTACGGACTTGAATTTGTCGTAACTCCCGATGTTCTCATCCCCAGGGTTGAAAGTGAAATGTTGGTTAAGAGTGTGCTGGATAATACTGTTAAAAGTAGCGGTACTATTCTTGATTTGGGAACGGGTTCCGGTTGTTTGCTTATATCTCTTCTGTTTAATTTGAAGAAGTATAAAGGTGTTGGACTCGATATCAGTTATAACGCATTGAAAATAGCAAGACAAAATGCTATCAATCTGGATATATACGACAGATGCAGCTTTGTGTGTGGAGATATGACTGAAGTCAATTTCTTTATAAAAAATAAATTTGATGTCATAGTTTGCAATCCGCCGTATATAAGTTATGATGATGACTATGAAAATTCCATTTTGAATGAACCAAAACAGGCTCTTTTTACTCATGAAAAAGGGTTGTTTTTTTATAAAAAGCTATTGTCTAAGTTAAATAAATTATGTAAAAGGGACGGAATTATTTTTTTTGAAATCGGGCGGGGACAAAAAGCAGAATTGGAATATATTTACAGAAACGAAAATATATCCTTTTTAAAAGATTTGTCAGGAAATTACAGGATAATGACGTGGAAAAACTAATAGTAGAAGGTGGCAACAGTATTTACGGGAGAATAACCATTAGTGGGGCTAAAAATGCAGCATTGCCTATCCTTTGTGCGACTATATTGGCCGAAGGGGAATATTACCTCACAAATGTTCCTAATCTTAAAGATATAAAGACAATGCTGGATATGCTTGATATTTTGGGGATATCATCAAAGCAGGTGGGAAATAATGTTACTGTTTTGAATACTGAAAACAACGACCTGTATACGGCTCCTTACGAACTTGTTAAAACGATGAGAGCGAGCGTATTGACTTTGGGACCTTTATTGGCTATGAGGAAAAAGGCAAGGGTATCTTTGCCCGGAGGATGCGCTATTGGGGAACGACCGGTTGATTTGCATATTAAAGCACTTTCCCAAATGGGCGCAGAGATTGATATTAGGCATGGATATATAGAAGCTTATTGTGACAGATTAAAGGGGACAGATATTCATTTTGACCTGGTGACTGTTACCGGCACAGAAAATATTATAATGGCAGCAGTTACCGCAGAGGGAGTGACCACAATCAAAAACGCTGCAATGGAACCTGAAGTTATAGATTTGGTACGATTTCTGAAAAAAATGGGTGCTGATATTAGCGGTGAAGGCACGTCCACTATTAAAATAAAGGGTGTAAAAGAACTTTTTCCCTGTGAGTACTCGATAATGACGGATCGCATAGAAGCAGGTACCTTTTTGTGTGCTCTTGCTGCTGTAGGAGGAGAGATTGTTCTTGAACATTCCCCTGTGAATCAAATGGGGGTAGTGTTGGATAAACTCAGAGAAATTGGTGTAAAAATTGATATTACTGAAGAAAATAGAATATTGGCCAGAGCTTCCGGGAACCCACTTTCTGCAGACATCAGCACACAGCCGTACCCCGGTTTTCCCACAGATATGCAGGCTCAGTTTATGGCTTGTATGACAGTTGCCAGAGGGATATCAGTTATTACGGAAAATATTTTTGAAAACAGATTTATGCATGCTGCTGAAATGAAAAGAATGGGAGCTGATATTACTCTCAAAGACAGATCAGCAGTTGTAAAAGGTACCAAAAACCTAACGGGTGCTCATGTGATGGCTTCAGATTTGAGAGCAAGTGCCGGTTTGTTTATCGCGGCTATGCTTGCCAAAGGTGAAAGCCATATACATAGAATATATCATCTTGACAGAGGTTACGAGAATTTTGACGGCAAAATGGCTGCTCTGGGAGTAAATGTGAAAAGGGTGGATGATGACTGACTATTTAACGATAGCACTGCCCAAAGGGCGGCTGGCGGAAGATACGGTTAATCTTTTGTCACAACGCAATATCATAAATGAGAACAGTGTGGATTTTAATTCCAGGAAGCTTTTTTTCGATGACCCCCATAATAAAGTGCGTTTTCTTATGGTCAGGAATATGGATGTACCCACTTATGTGGAACACGGTGCATGTGATTTGGGTGTTGTGGGTAAAGATATACTGCTGGAACTTAATCCTGATTTGTATGAATTTAAAGATTTAAAATTTGGTTTTTGCAGGCTATGTGTAGCAGCTAAGAAAAGCAATACGATATCTTATGCCCACGATATGAGGGTTGCTACAAAATTTGTTAATATTGCGAAAGATTTTTTTGCTTCCAAAGGGATACTTGTGGAAACAGTGAAGCTTTATGGCTCAATTGAAATAGCTCCTTTACTTAATCTGGCTGATGTTATTGTTGATCTTGTATCCACAGGTGAGACTCTGAAAAAAAACGGTTTAGAGGAAGTGGAAACGATCCTGGAATCTACTGCAAGGTTGGTGGCCAATAAAAATTTGGCAAAATGCAAGTATAACCGTATAAAAGAAATTATAAGAATATTGGATGAGTGAATTTATGCGTGTACATTTTAAAGTTATTTTATTGATTGCAGTGTTTAGTTTTAGTGCTTTTGCCGCAACGATTGATGAAGTTCGAATAGAGGGAAACAAAAGGGTCCCGGACAGTAAAATTTACCAATACACTGTGCAGCCGGGAGAAGAGTTTGATTTGAATGCAATTGATAAATCTATAGTCAATCTTTATAAAACTGATTTATTTTTAAATATTAAAACTGATTTAAAAATAGAAGAAAAGCTTATTCTAACATATATTGTAGAGGAAAAACCGTTTATAAACAAAATTTATTTTGAGGGCAATGAAGACATTGACAGGGGCGCTCTTTTAGAAAAAATTTCTTTTGGGGAAGGGGATGTTTTTGAAAAAAAGGTTATAGAGTCGGGGGTAAAAGCAATAATTAACGAATATCAGGACAGGAAGTATTATAATGTTAAGGTTAGTTTTGATATCGAGGAAAGAAGTGACAATACGGTTGATGTAATTTTTACTATAGAAGAAGGCAAAGAGGCAAAAGTTACCAATATTATCTTTAACGGTAATGAACAGATTGATGACGAGACTCTAAGTGATGTTATAGAAACAAGTGAAAAAGGCTTTTTTTCTTGGTTTACCGGCAGTGGTAAACTGAAAAGTGAAGCGCTCTCTTTAGACCGTCAGAGAATCAGAGCCACTTACCTTAATAAAGGTTTTATGCGGGTGAAAGTAGGCGAGCCTGAAGTTGTTTTTAATGAGGACAAAACGGAGATAGAAGTAATTTTCAGTATTAGTGAAGGAGAACAATACAGAATCGGAAAAATCAATTTTACAGGTAATGAACATAGAGAGGACGAGTACCTCAGAAAGATATTGTCTTTGAAGGAAGGAGACATCTTTAGCAGCGAAAAGTTTCAGAATGATATTGAGGCATTGACCAATGCCTTTACCCAAATAGGCTATGCCTATGCAAATGTAGAGCCTAACACTAAGCTTAACAGTGAAAATAATACGGCGGATATAACATATGATATTACTGAAAATGAGTTGTATTATATTGACAGAATAACTATCACAGGCAATGAGAAAACCAGGGACAGGGTTATCAGAAGACAGTTTGACATTGTTGAGGGGGAAAAATATAATAGTCTTAAAATTTCCCGGTCAAAAAGTCATCTGGAATACTTGGATTATTTTGAACAAATACAACTTGTGGAAAATCTGGGAACAGACAACAATACGATTAATCTTAATCTGAATGTTAAGGAAAAACCCACCGGTATGTTTACTGTGGGTGCCGGATATTCAACACTTGATGGTACTGTAGGTATGGTACAGGTGTCTCAGAATAATTTAATGGGTTATGGATATAACGTCAGTTTGAAGTCAGAATTTTCTTCTGAACGGGCAGATTATACTCTGAGCTTTACAAATTCCTGGTTGTTTGACCGTCCTATTACTTTTGGTTTTGACCTTTTTAACTATAGGCGCAGTTATTATGAATATACAAAAGAGCAAACAGGTGGCGCTGTGCGCTTGGGGCATCCTATTATTCGTAGAAAGCTTTATATGTACTACAGGCTTGCCTATGAAAAAGTGAAAGTAAGCTCAATAGATTATGATGCCTCGAGATATATCTGGGAGCAGGAGGGAACGGAAACTACTGTAAGTATTACCCCAAAAATTGTATGGAATACGTTAAATCATCCTGTTCAACCCACGAAAGGGAACAAGTCTTCTCTCTCTTTTAAGTATGCCGATGAATTTTTAGGCGGCACAACAAATTATTATCAAATTGAAGCAGAAACCAGTCAGTATGTGCCGTTATGGTGGAAATTTGTGGGTATGTTGCACGGTGAAGCCGGTTATATGGAGTCTCTAAATGATGAACCATTACCGGTAACTGAGCGCTACAGACTTGGTGGTATGCACAGTGTAAGGGGATATGATTATGGTGATATATCACCGGTTGATGAGGAAGGATACGAGTATGGCGGTAATAAATACTTGTTACTTAATGCCGAACTTATTTTCCCTGTATCTGAGGCTGCTAACCTGCAAGGTGTGTTGTTTTATGATGCAGGTCAGGCTTATGACGACAATGAAGATTACTTTAGCCGTGATTTGCGTAGGTCTGTAGGTGGTGGCTTCAGATGGTTTAGTCCTATTGGTCCTCTCAGGCTGGAATACGGTTACAGATTAAATGCCAGAGATGATAATAACGGTGGAAAATGGGATTTTTCAATAGGTGGAATGTTTTAAGAAAAGTTTAATATAAATCAGGAGGTAATTATGAAAAAATTGACCGCAATCAGTTTAATGTTTATTTTTGCATTGACATCAATGGCTTTTGCTGAACTGAAAATAGGTGTTGTTGATATGCAAAGGGCTTTGGATGAGTGTGATGCCGGCAAGGAGGCCGCCACAAAAATGGAGCAGGAGTACAAAGAGATGCAGGCAAAAATTCAGAAAAGAAGGGACGAACTTCAGAATATGCAGGCAGAGCTTAACAGTCAAAGCGGGGTATTGTCGGAGAAGGCAAAAAATGAAAAGATGGCTGAGTATCAGACAAAGTTGAAAAATTTGCAAAGGATGGTGGAGGATTCTAATCAGGAACTGAAAAGAAAAGAACGCACCTATGTCAGCGAGATTGCTAATGATCTGACTGAAGTTACAATGAAACTTGGGGAAGAACTGGGGTATGATATCGTAATGGAAAAACAGGAAGGTGGCGTTGTTTACAATGCAGATACTGTTGACATAACACCCCTGGTTATTGAGCGATACAACAAAGAGTGGAATGCTGAGAATAATTGATTATGAAGCTTAGTTATATTGTCGAAAAAATTGGTGCCAGGCTTTCGGGTGAAGATGCGGATGTGGGAAATCTTTCTGATATCACAGAAATAGTTGATAACTCACTTGTGCTTGTGAGTGATATAAAAATGTTTGAGCGCTATGACACTTCAAAGGCTTCTGCTTTTCTCGTTCCTACAAAACTATTTGATAAATATAGCAATATTTTCAATAAGCCAGCTATTCTTGTGGACGATTATAAGTATGCTTTAAAATGTATCATAGACATATTTTATCCTGATGAGCAGCCGGCCGGATTTATTTCTGAATCCGCATATGTGGATAAAAATGCAGTAGTTGCGGATGATGTTTATATTGGAAATAATGTCAGCATAGGTTTTCGCAGTAAAATCGGGAAAGCCTGTGAAATATATGCCGGCGCAGTAATAGGAAAAAATGTTTCCATCGGTGATAACTGCAGGATTTATCCCAATGTATCAATATATGACAACTGTATTATAGGTAACAACGTGATTATCCATGCGGGAACGGTTGTTGGCTCTGACGGTTTCGGTTTTGTCAATACAAAAGAGGGGCACTTAAAAATTAAGCACGTAGGGCGTGTTGTTGTAGAGGATAATGTTGAAATAGGTTCCAACTGCTCTGTGGATAAAGGTACACTTTCTTCTACTGTTATCGGAGAGGGAACGAAAATTGACAACCAGGTTCAGATTGGACATAATGTAAAAATTGGTAAACATTGTATAATAGTTTCTCAAACAGGTATCGGCGGAAGTTCGAATATCGGAAATTTTGTTGTTTTTGGTGGACAGGTTGGTATTGCTGATCATGTTAATGTGGCTGATGGTGTTATGATAGGCTCCAAATCCGGCGTATCTTCCAATATTGATAAAAAGGGAATCTATTCAGGAGCACCTGTTCTGGATCACAAACTTTGGCGTAGAAATGCAACCGCTTTTAAGGATTTATATAAAGTTGTCAGGTATGTAAAGAAAAAAGAGGGAGAGGACAAATGAATATTGTAGATATCTTATCGAGACTACCTCATAGATATCCTTTTCTGCTTGTAGACAGGGTTTTAAAAATAGATGGGGTCAAGCTGAAGGCTTTGAAGAATGTAACGTTTAACGAACAGTTTTTTCAGGGTCATTTTCCGGATAACCCAGTGATGCCTGGCGTACTTATTGTTGAGGCACTTGCGCAGGCAGGCGGATTTTTGGCCTTTACGAAGATAGATGAGGATAATGAGGGGGATTATCTTGTATATTTTATGGCTATAGAAAATGCAAAATTCAGAAAGCCTGTTGTACCAGGTGATAATTTGATATTGGAGATAGAATTACTGAAACGTAAAAGAAATGTTTGGCGCATGAAAGGGATTGCTTCTGTGGAAGGTGAAACTGCCTGTGAAGCTGAGTTGATGGCCATGATCAGGGAGAAAGAATGATAGATAAGAGTGCTCAGATAAACTCTGATGCTGTAGTTGCAGAGACTGCTCAAGTGGACGCCGGAGCATTTATTGGTGAGGGCTGCAGAATAGGTGAAAATGTCAGAATCGGCAGAAACAGCATTGTTGAAGCGTATACCGAAATTGGTGATAACACAGTACTTTCCCCTAATGTTCATATAGGAGGAGCTCCTCAGGATATCGGATTTAAAAAAGAACCCACAAAATTGATTATAGGTAAAAACTGTACTATCAGAGAATTTGCCACAATTCACAGGGCTAGTACAAAGGAAGATTGGGTTACTGAGGTGGGTGATAATTGTTATATAATGGCCACTTCGCATATCGGGCATGACTGCAAATTGGGTAATAATGTTATTGTTACTTCATATGTTGGTTTGTCCGGTCATGTTCATGTGGGTGATAACGTAGTATTAGGTGGAATGACAGGAATACATCAGTTTGTCAGAATTGGTAAAAATGCAATGATAGGTGGCGGTAGCGGAATAAGGAAAGATGTTCCTCCTTTTTGTCTGGTTGAAGGTAACCCCGCTGTTATACATGGATTAAATGTATTGGGGTTAAGGAGAAACGGATTCAGCAAAAGCCAGCTTAATAATTTAAAAAAAGTGCTGAAAATATTTTTGGACAGATCAGTTGCTTTGGATAATGCTATAACAGCAATAAGGGAAATATCTGATGCAGAAGAGGTCATTGCTTTTGCTGATTTTATTGAAAATTCCAAACGTGGCACTGTAAGGAGATAGTTATGTTGAAAATGGGACTTATAGGATTGGGGCGTATGGGAAAATATCATCTCAATCTTTATGATAGTATGAGGGATATACATCTGAAAGCTCTCTGTGATGTGGATGAGAAGACTTTACTGAACGCTTCCCATGGTAATGATGTTTTTGCCACAACAGACTATACTGAACTGTTGGACAAAGTTGATATGGTCACTGTTGCTGCACCTACAAGTTATCATTTTAAAATAGTTAAAGACTGTCTGAAAGCCGGAAAACACGTTCTGGTGGAGAAACCTATTACTACTAATTTGCAGGAAGCAGAGGAGCTTTTCAATATAGCTGCGAAAAAAAATCTGGTATTGCATATCGGTCACGTGGAAAGATTTAACGGGGCCGTACAGGAATTGAAAAAAATTGTCAGGAACCCCTTTCTGATAGAATCCAGAAGAGTAGGGCCTTACGATGAAAGGGTAAAAAATGACAGTATTATTCTTGATTTGATGATACATGATATTGATATTATTCTTAATATTGTCGGCAAAGATGTGATAAATGTTGAGGCAAAAGGTAGCAAGGTTTATTCTAACCTGCCGGATTTTGCTTCGGTGAATCTTATTTTTGAGAACAACGCAGTTGCCAATATTATTGTAAGTCGTATAACCCAAAAAAAGGACAGAACCCTCAGCATAAGTCAGGAAGACACTTTTGTATTTCTGGATTATACAAACCAGGATATAAATATTTATCGTAAAGGCTCATCACAGCATATCTTCGGCGAGAGGGAACTCAGATACAAAAATGAGTATATTACCGAAAGGCTTTTCGTCTACAAAGATAACCCATTAATGCTGGAAATAAGACATTTTGTGGATTGCGTTAAAGGCAATGTTCTTAGAATGATACCTGTGGAACATGAACTCCGGTCTCTTAAACTTGCTCTTAAAGTTGATGATATAATCAGTAAAAAAGAAGGTCGTTGCGAGGTACATGCTTGAAAATTGGCCTTATTGCCGGTTATGGTGAAATATCATTACTGGCTGCACGTAATCTTAAAGAAAAAGGTTACAGTGTAATTACGGTCGCCCTGTCAGAAACGATTTCGGAAGATATGGAGCCTTTTAGTGACAGACTGTATAACGTAAGTGTCACGCAGGTCAAAAAGATACTTAAAATATTAAAAAAAGAAAATATATCCGAAATTGTCTTTGCAGGCAAAGTAACTAAGGAGCTCATCTATAACGATTTAAAGTTTGACCTGTTAGCTGTCAAAACACTTTTCAGCTTAAAAGACCGTAAGGACGACACCATCATGAATGCAGTGATTGAGCTTTTAAAAAAGGAAGGTATAACAGTCCTCAAGCAAACGGAAATACTGGAGGATATTCTGGTGAGAAAAAAAATTATGTCCAGAAAAAAGCCCTCAAATAAACAGATGGAAGATGTATATTTTGGCTTTAAAATAGCTAAAGAGCTTGGAAGGCTGGATGTGGGACAGACCGTTGTTGTGAAGGATAAGGCGGTAATGGCTTTGGAGGCAATAGAAGGGACGGATGCAGCTATAGAAAGAGGCTGCCGGTTGGCTAAAAAAGATGCAGTTGTTGTAAAAACAGCAAAGCCCGGTCAGGATGAAAGGTTTGATGTCCCCACCGTAGGTGTTGACACTTTGAAGAAAATATCCGATAATAATGGAGCGTTACTTGCAGTTGAGTCGGGAAAAACTTTTATAGTAAATGAGAAAAAGTGTGCTGAGTATGCTGATAAGAACGGTTTAGTATTTATATCTATTGAAGGGGTATTTTATGAAAGCTGAGTATATTAATCCTTTTATTGAGTCTACGTTATCGGTTTTTAACACCATGATTGGTATTGAACCAAAAAAGCAAGATGTCTATATAAAAAAAGGGGATAACCCTTCATATGATATTTCCGGTGTTATAGGGCTAGCCGGTCAGGCTAATGGCTCTGTGGTTATCAGTATGCCTGAAGATTTGGCTCTCACTGTTGTTTCTAAATTTATGGGTGATGAGTGTACTGAGGTTAATGATGAAGTTATCGACGCTGTAGGTGAACTTATCAACATGATTGCCGGCAGCACAAAAAAAGTTTTTTCAGAAAAAGGACTCAGATTTAAGATATCCATACCTAATGTAATTGTTGGAAAAGGCCACAAAATAAACAGACCAAGTACTGTGCCCTGTTTAGGTGTTAAATTTAACTGTGAAAACTCAGATTTCGTAGTCGAAGTATCTCTGAAGGAAAATGGAAAATAGTTGTAGATGTATTCTTTCCTGTTCTTTTTATTAGGACTAATTTTCGGGAGTTTTATGAACGTTCTAATATGCAGGCTTCCTAAAGGGGTATCGGTTGTATTTCCCTCTTCTAACTGCCCAAATTGCGGAGAAAGGATAAAATTTTTCGATAATATACCTGTATTAAGTTTTATCATTCTTGGTGGCAGATGCAGATATTGTAATGAAAAAATTTCTTTTCGCTACCCTATGGTTGAAATGTCAACCGGTATTGTTTTTCTTTTTGTTTCTATGAAGTTTTATTTGCAGCCTGAACTGATAAAATACCTCGTTTTTACTTTTCTACTTCTTGCGGCAGCTTTTACCGATATGTTTACTGCGCTTGATGATGACTTTGAATGCGGAATAATACCTGACGAAATTTCTTTGGGCGGGACAGTTATTGGGCTGGCGTTTGCGTTTTTTTTCTATCCGGGCATATTTTACAGTATACTGGGGGCGGTGTGCGGTTTTTTGATACTTTGGCTGCCATCTTTTATGTATTATGTTGTTACCAAAAAAGAAGGCATGGGCGGGGGAGATCTAAAGTTGTTTGCCATGATAGGCGCTTTTTTGGGAATAAAACCGCTGTTTTTTATTTTATTTTTTAGTTCTCTTTTCGGGGTTTTGGTTGGTTTACCTCTTATTTTGGTGAAAAAAAACAGGAATTTTCCCATACCTTTCGGCCCTTTTATTTCCCTTGCAACTATTTTTTATATTTTCTATGGTGATATACTGGTTTCAATTTACTTAAATAAAATGTTTTCAGGAGGATAATTTGTTATCAGTTGAAGAACAGATGCAGTATATAGAGCGCGGTGCAGAAGAGATAATTATATATGACGATTTGAAAAGGAAACTTGAGGATTCAATAAAAAATAATAAGCCGTTAAGGATTAAGGCAGGTTTTGACCCCACTGCTCCTGATTTGCATTTGGGGCATACAGTTTTGATTCAAAAACTGAAACATTTTCAGGATTTGGGGCATCAAGTAATTTTTCTTATCGGTGACTTTACCGGAATGATAGGTGATCCATCCGGAAAATCAGAAACCAGGAAGGCTTTGACAGCTGAAGAAGTTAAGAAGAATGCTGAGACATATAAGGAGCAGGTTTTCAAAATACTGAATCCGGAGAAAACGGAGATAGCTTTTAACAGCCACTGGATGGGTAAAATGACTGCTGCTGACATGATTAGACTCTCCTCCTGTTATACTGTAGCCAGGATGCTTGAAAGGGATGATTTCACCAAAAGATACAAGGCTAACAAAGCAATAGCAATTCATGAATTTTTATATCCGTTGGTTCAGGCTTATGATTCTGTGGCTCTGAAAGCTGATGTGGAGCTTGGGGGAACGGATCAGAAATTTAATCTTCTTGTGGGTAGGGAAATCCAGAAAGCTTATGGACAGAAACCCCAGATAGCCCTCACCATGCCTATTTTAGAAGGGCTTGACGGTGTACAAAAAATGAGTAAGTCATTGAATAATTATGTGGGTATTACTGAAAATCCTGATGACATGTTCGGTAAATTAATGTCTGTATCAGATGATTTAATGTTTAGATATATGCTCCTGCTGAGTGACAGGAGTATGGAATCTATTGAAAACGTGAAAAGTGATATAAAGGCTGGCAAACTACATCCAATGAGAATAAAAAAAGACTTTGCTGCGGAAATAGTGGAGCGATTTCATAATAGGGCATCTGCCGAAAATGCAAGGAAAAATTTTGAAAAAGTTTTTTCCAAAAGAGAAAATCCGGATGAAATGCCTATAGTGGAATATACCGGCATGGATTTGCTAAAAATCATAAGAGATGTTAAATTTGCCCCAAGTAACAGTGAAGCCAGGAGACTGGCCAAACAAGGGGCTGTTTCTCTAAACGGTGAAAAGGTATACGATTTGGAAAGGATACCTGAGCCGGGAGAATATGTTTTAAAAGTTGGCAAGCGAAAATTTGCCAAACTAATATGTAAATAACGGGAGGGATATTGTGGTAACCGTTAAGCCTTTCAGAGGCGTAAGGTATAATTTGGAAAAAGCGTTACTGAAAAATGTTGTCTCTCCTCCGTATGATGTTATTAGTGAGGATGAGAAGGAAGCGTACAAGACAAAATCTCCTTATAATGTTGTTAAACTGATTTTACCGGAAGGTGAAGACAAATATGAAAATGCCAGCAAAATTTATAATCAGTGGAAATCCGAGCGGGTATTGATAAAAGACGAATCCCCCTCCTACTATGTTTACGAACAGGAATACCAATACGAAGGTAAAAATTATGTCCGAACAGGTTTTGTCGGTCTTTTGAAACTTGAAGAATTTGGCATTGGTAAGGTGTTTCCCCATGAAAAAACGCTGGCTGGGCCTAAAAAAGATCGCTTTGAGCTGATGAAGGCCTCTAAGGCAAATTTCAGCCAGATTTTTGGGCTTTATATGGATAAGGAAAATGAGCTGGATAAAATATTCACCAATGCTAAAAAAAATATGCCTGCGGCTTCAGCAGTGGATGATGAGGGTGTAAAAAACACTCTTTGGCTTATACAGGATCAGGATATTGTTAATAAAATATCCCGGTTTATGTCTGACAAGTCTATTTATATTGCAGACGGGCACCATCGGTATGAAACTGCTCTTAATCTGAGGGACTTTTTCAGAAAGCAGAATAAAGATGCAGCTGATGAAGTTAAACCTTATGATTTTGTTATGATGATGTTTGTCAATTTTTATGATGATGGCCTTAAAATATTTCCCACCCACAGAGTAGTGGATTTGGATGAAACTTTTGATGAAAAGGAATTTTTTAATAAACTCAAAAATTATTTTCACGTGGAGGAAATACAGGAAAACAACTATAGCGAGTTCCTGAAAAGGGATAATCACTGTAACATTGTTATGTTGATAGATGATAAATATTACGGTTTATCAGTCAAGGATGACAGTTACGAAAAGCTACATCCTGTTTACAGAAGGGTTGATACCTATGTACTGCAGGAACTGATACTTAAAGATGCTCTGGGGATGTCTGAGGAAAGATTGCTAAATAAAGAAGGGATTACATTTGTACAGAGTGAGGAGCAAATAAAGAAAATTGCCAGAAAGAAAAAATCTGTCGGTTTTATAATGAACGGAATACCTATAGATGTCGTCAGAGAAATATCAGAAACCGGTAATGTTATGCCTCAAAAATCTACCTATTTTTATCCGAAATTGCAGACAGGTCTTGTTTTTAACGATTTGTGACTTTTTTCGGGGTATCTCTTAAAGATACCCCATCTTTATAAATTGAATTTTACAGAAATAAATCTGTTAGCGGGATACAAAATTTTTTTCATCTTTGTTCAATTTTTAATGGTCATAAAATTTATTTCATAATTTCTTAAATATATCAATAGGTTTTGCGATAATTCTGTTTAAACCAATTTGACAAACACTGTTTTTTTATAAAATAATATTATAATATTTAATATGCAAATAGATATGTTAACTGATTACTGCAGAATGTAAAACCTTTGGAGATGATAGCAAAGGGTTAATGTATATGGTGAGGATAAGGCGGTTTAGAAGAACCGTTTTATAAAAAAGTGAGGCAAGGAGGTATGTGATTATGTTTAACAAATTCAGAAAGTTAGGAATCAGTTTCTTAGCAGTAGGGTTGTTTGCACTTTTATCAGCTGGTGTAGCTTCAGCTCAGAGTACACTTAAAGAGATTAAAGAAAGAGGCTATGTACGTGTTGCCACTGCAAATGAAATTCCCTACGGCTATGTAGATGCAGGCGGTAATGCAATGGGAGCCGGACCGGAAGTTGCCAGAGCGGTTTTAAAACGTATGGGGATTGAGGATATACAGTGGGTTGTTACAAGTTTCAGTTCTCTTATCCCCGGTTTAAAAGCAAATCGTTTTGATATGGCGGCTGCAGAGCAGGCTATTCTGCCTGATCGTTGTAAACAGGTGGATTATGCTACAGTACCCAATTCTTCCTATGGTGAAGGACTGCTGGTGAAAGCCGGGAATCCCAAAAATATTCATTCACATAAGGATTTTGTCAAGCGCAAAGATCTGAAAGTTGCCCTTATGGCTGGCGCTGATCAGCTTGAAATGCTGCAGGCAATCGGTGTGCCGCAGTCGCAAATGGTTATGATTCAGACAAATGCAGATGCTATTTCAACTGTGGCCACAGGAAGAGCCGATGCTTATGCTGCTACAGGTCTGACTGCAGCTAATCTGGCGAAGAAGAGTGATAAGGTTGAACTGGCCGATCCTTTCGAAGATCCTGTGATAGATGGTAAAGAGATTCGTAGCTGGGGGAGCTTTACTTTTAATAAAGAATCCGATGATTTCCGCATGGCGTTTAGTAAAGAGCTGAAAAAGTTTAAAAAGACCGAAGAGTGGAGAAATATCCTTGAGAAAAACGGATTTACACCTTCTGATATAGAAGGTTCTTTTAGATATACTGCTGAAGAGCTTTGTTCTGGAGAAGGTATTTAAATAAGACTGTATCAGATGGGCGCCCGGTTGTTAAATCTCGGGCGCTTTCTTTATTATACTTCCTGTATTCAGGATAGCGGAGGTATGAATGGACTGGATCGATTATTTAGGACCTATGTTAGATGGGGCTTGGATTACAGTTAAGTTAACGTTTTATTCCACAATTCTCGGCGCAGTTTTTTCTTTTTTATTTGGACTCGGGAAACTTGCCCGCCACTGGTATTTTAAAATCCCTTCCGTTGTATATATAGAAGTATTCAGGGGCACTTCGTTATTGGTGCAGATGTTCTGGCTGTTTTATGCTTTACCGTTGGTGGGGGATATTTTAGGTCTTAATATGCGTATTCCACCTGTTGTTGCAGGTGTCTTAGCGTTATCTGCAAATATCGGGGCTTATGGGGCTGAGGTTGTGCGAGGGGCCATACAGGCTGTATCTAAAAAGCAATATGAAGCAGCGACTGCTCTTAATTTTACTCCCAAACAAACATTATGGCGTATCGCTCTGCCTCAGGCAATACCTGAAATGATGCCTCCTTTTGGCAATCTTGCCATTCAAAATTTAAAGGATACCGCTTTGGTTTCCCTTATTACAATATCTGATTTGGCTTTTGTCTCCGAAAGACTCAGAAATCTAACACAGGAAAGTGCAGTGGTCTATACACTGGCTCTTTTTATGTATTTCGGTATGGCTTTGGTACTGGCAGGTATGCTTAAAATGCTCAGTCAATATGTTGGCACCTGGCGCCGTGCAGCGGGAGGTAAGTGATGTTATTCGGGATTGAATGGAATACAGCTTCAAATCTTGCTTTTGCAACCTCTATTCTCCCTATTTTACTGATAGGGCTCATTACAACGTTAAAAGCTACAGTTGTGGGTTTTATTTTGGCAATTGTTATCGGCTTGGTATTAGCGGCCTTGAAAGGTGCACCTCTGAAGGTAATAAGCTATCCGGCTGCTTTTGTTATTGAGTTTTTGCGGGATACTCCGCTGCTTATACAGTTGTTTTTTGTTTTTTACGTTCTCCCGGAGCTTACTGGTATTGCAATTCCGGCGTTTGTTGCAGGTGCTGTTGCGCTTGGTTTGCAGTATAGTGCATATTGTGCCGAGGTTTACAGAGGAGGTCTGGAAGCTGTCCCATGGGGGCAGCACGAAGCTATCAAGGCGTTGAATTTACCATCTGCTTATGGTTTTTTTCATATTATTTTGCCTCAGGCTATACCGCGTATTATTCCTGCCTTGGGTAATTATCTTGTTTCCATTATGAAAGACGTTCCCATATTAAGTGTTGTCACTGTTTTGGAAATGATGACCATAGCCAGAATTATCGGTGACAGAACCTATAATTATCTTGTTCCCCTGTCGATGGTGGGGATATTATACCTGATATTGACATTGCTGGCATCATTCTTGGTACGGTTTATAGACATGAAACTTCCCAAGAGTGGAATACCACTTAAATAAGCGAGGTAAAAATGAGCGAACCTATGATTAAATTTGATAAAGTCACAAAGAAATTTGGTGATCATGTTGTACTTAAAGAACTTGAGTTTGAAGTTCAGCCCAATGAGATGGTCACGATTATTGGGCCATCCGGATCCGGTAAATCCACAATACTCAGGATTTTGATGACGCTGGAGCCTATCAATGGAGGGGTTGTTTACGTGGACGGCGAGCCGCTATGGCATGAAGAGCGTGACGGCAAATTTGTGCCTGCAAGTGAACAACATTTGAGAAAGATGCGCTCAAAACTTGGTATGGTTTTTCAGCAATTTAATCTGTTTCCCCATATGACAGTTCGTCGTAATCTGACGGAAGCGCCGATAAGAGTGCTGGGGCTATCAAAAAAAGAAGCTGTTGAAAG
>DDHP01000001.1:40392-40856 GCA_002338145.1 Deferribacteraceae bacterium UBA1873
TCCGGCGGGCAGCAGCAGCGCGTTGGTATAGCCAGGGCATTGGCAATGAGACCTAAAATTCTGCTTTTTGATGAGCCAACTTCGGCACTTGATCCGGAGCTTGTGGGTGAAGTTTTGCAGGTAATACGTAAGCTTGCTGAACAGCACGAATTTACTATGCTTCTTGTTACACATGAAATCCCGTTTGCCAGACAGGTGTCTGACAGAGTATGTTTTATAGATGGTGGATCGATTGTGGAGCAGGGTCCGCCGGATGAAATACTTACGGAGCCGAAAGAAGAAAGAACAAAAGAATTTCTTCATGCTGTTCTTCATCCGGATGAATAACAATAGCGTGAAGTATTATCGGTATCTCCCCCCTAATATAGGGGGAGAGTAAGAGGAGGTACTTTTGTTAAACGACGTAAGAGATTTCTCTTCACCACCTACTGGTGGTTCATCGAAATGACAAAAAGTTGTCACCC
>DDHP01000001.1:41138-41315 GCA_002338145.1 Deferribacteraceae bacterium UBA1873
AGCTAAGCTGATATTTCACAGGGGCGAGCGGAGTCGAGAGGTCTGTGTTAAACAACAAATACTTACCCCATCCTATCCTTCCCCTAATGTAGGGGAAGGAACTAAATTATCATCACTGACCCCTCCTATCTTAAGAGGGGAAGACCAACAAGGGGGCACTTGCTGTATGAATAGACT
>DDHP01000031.1 GCA_002338145.1 Deferribacteraceae bacterium UBA1873
TCAGTTGTTTTCTACTTTAGTTCAGCAGAGGAATCTATTTTTTATAAATATCTACCTACCGATAGGGCAACCGTCCTAATTTGTCCCATAAGTTTAATAAACGCATCGGGATTCAATGATTGGGCACCGTCGCTCAAGGCATTTTCAGGATCAGGATGTACTTCCACAATAAGGCCATCTGCTCCTACTGCAATTGCTGCCTTGGAAAGAGCAGGCACAAAATGCCAGTGCCCGGCTGCATGACTGGGATCCACAATTATAGGCAAATGGGAACGCTCTTTCACCACAGGAACACAACTGATGTCCAGAGTGTTTCTGGTTGCTGTTTCAAACGTCCTGATACCTCTTTCACACAAAACAACGTTTTTATTACCTTCTGAAAGTATATATTCAGCAGCCATCAAAAATTCATCTATCGTTGTCGCCATACCTCTTTTAAGAAGTACAGGTTTATCAGTCTGTCCCAATAGAGTCAAAAGCGCAAAATTCTGGATATTTCTGGCACCTACCTGAAACATATCGGTATATTTATAAACCAAATCTACATCTCTGGGATTCACAACCTCTGTAGCAAAAGGTAATCCGGTGACCTCTCTGGCTTTGGCAAGATGCTTTAATCCCTCTTCGCCAAGCCCTTGGAATGAATACGGGCTTGTGCGGGGTTTAAAGGCTCCTCCGCGCAGCATCTTAGCTCCAGCAGCTTTAACATATTCGGCAGTTTTTATTATCTGGTTTTCACTTTCCACTGCACAAGGGCCTGCAATTACACTTATCTCTTCCCCTCCAAATCTCACACCACTGACATCAATAACCGAATGCTCCTGTTTGACTTCTTTACTGGCAAGCTTATATGGCTTTGTTATCGGCAAAACCCTGTCAACGCCTTCCATATCTTCAATTATCCCCATCTCATTTTTACCAAGCCCAACCAGTCCTACAACATTTCGTTCTTTTCCATAAATAACATGTGGCTTAAATCCCATTTCCTCGCCTTTTTTACATACCTGATTCAATTGTGCATCTGATGCTCCGATTTTCATTACTACAATCATAACAACCTCCTATAGTTGATAAAAAAAAGGCCGCAAGCGGTGTACCGCCTGCGGCCTTTATATCGCTAAAATATATACCAGACCTTACGCGGTACACCTCACAGACTTATTAAAGAAAAAAAAGAAATAATATGAATAGCATGAAAAAGAAAAACGCTTTAAGGTTTGTAATAAAATATATGTATATTTTCTGCTCATGTTGATTGATTAGCCCCAAAAAGAACAGTTGTCAACAAATTTCTTATTTTTACTATATATTGGTCATATCTAAACTAAATCTTGAAAAAGCCACATCTTTCATATAAAACAAATCATCAAAATTTTAATGGAGAGTTCAGTATGAGAGTTGCTGTAGTGGGAACAGGGTATGTCGGTTTGGTAACTGGATCATGTCTGGCCGAATTTGGTATGCATGTAACATGCGTAGATATCGATAAAACAAAAATTGACAAACTAAATAAAGGTCAAATTCCAATTTACGAACCCGGACTGGAGTCTATTATAAATAGAAACACGCGTGACGGCAGACTGAAATTCACCACTGATATATCGGAATCTGTTAAAAACAATCTTGTCATATTTATTGCAGTAGGTACTCCGGCCAGAGAAGACGGCTCGGCGGATTTGCAGTACGTAGATGCAGTTGCAAAACAAATTGCGGACAACATAAATGGTTACAAAGTAATTGTTGATAAAAGTACTGTTCCTGTTGGTACCGGGCAGAGAGTTAAAGGCATTATAAAAGACATAACAAAAAACAAATTTAAATTTGATGTTGTCAGCAACCCCGAGTTTTTAAGGGAAGGAGCAGCCGTCAATGATTTTATGAGGCCTGACAGGATTGTAATAGGAGCTGAAAGTGAAGAAGCTGTAGCAATAATGAAGGATGTTTACAGTGCACATTATTTGAATGAAGCTCCTTTTGTTATAACCAATATAGAAACGGCTGAGATGATAAAATACGCCTCCAACGCTTTTCTTGCATTAAAAATTACATATATTAATGAGGTTGCCAATTTATGCGATTTAGTGGGGGCAGATGTTCATAAAGTAGCAAAGGCAATGGGGATGGATGGAAGAATTAGTCCTAAATTTTTGCACCCGGGCCCGGGCTACGGGGGATCATGTTTCCCGAAGGATACACAAGCACTTTCTTACATTGCCAAAACATACGGATATGATTTTCAGTTGGTAAATACTACAGTGGAAGTTAATGAGCTCCAAAAATTGAAAATGGTTGAAAAAATAGGTTTACTTTTAGGTGTTGATCATAGCGCACAAAATGCTTTTAAAGATTACACTCTGGGAATACTTGGTTTGGCCTTTAAGCCCAACACAGACGATATGAGGGAATCACCGTCTATCACAATTATAAACGAACTGCTTGAAAAAGGTGCACGTATAAAAGCTTTTGATCCCATTGCAATGGAAAATGCCAGGAAGATTTTCGGTAACCGTGTACATTATTGCCAGGACGAGTATGAAACGGCAGAAGGTGTAAACTGTCTGGTGATTTTAACAGAGTGGAATCAGTTCAGAAAACTTGATATGAACAAAATGAAGGCAATAATGAAAGATTTATACTTGGCAGATTTAAGAAATATCTACGAGCCTGAAAAGATGAAATCTATAGGCTTCAAATACACCAGTGTTGGAAGGAGTTAGTTTTATTCAGATGGATAAAAAATTTATACGCAATTTTTCCATTATTGCGCACATAGACCATGGGAAATCCACTTTGGCTGACCGCCTTATTGAGCTTACCGGCGCACTTGAGAAACGTCTTATGAAAGAACAGTACCTTGACCGGATGGATATCGAGAGGGAACGGGGGATAACGATAAAAGCTCAAACAGTCAGACTTAATTACAAAGCTGACGATGGAAATACCTATCAGCTTAATCTGATAGACACCCCGGGACATGTGGATTTTACTTACGAAGTCTCCAGAAGCCTGGCAGCCTGTGAGGGAGCCTTGATCGTTGTAGATGCATCCCAGGGTGTTGAGGCTCAGACAATTGCAAATGTCTATATGGCAGTTGATCAGGACCTGGCGCTTATTCCTGTAATTAACAAAATAGATTTACCCAGTGCTGAACCTGATAAAGTCAAAAAAGAGATAGAAGATTTCATCGGCATAGATGCATCAGAGGCTATTTTGACAAGTGCAAAAAATGGGATAGGTGCTAAGGATATAATGGAGGCAATCGTAAAACGCATCCCTCCACCGGAAGGTGATGATACCAAACCCACCAAAGCATTGGTTTTCGACTCATGGTATGATCCATATCAGGGTGTAATTATACTGGTGAGGGTTTACGATGGAAAGATAAAAGTAGGTGATAATATCAGGTTTCTGGCTACCAGCAGAGAATATGAGGTTGATAAAATAGGTGTGTTCAACCCATTGCCTTTTTTTGAAGAAGAACTTAGTTCGGGGGAAGTGGGCTTTATCATGGCTGGGGTTAAACAGCTTAAAGATGTAAAAATCGGGGATACAATAACATTAGTAAATAACCCCGCCAACAATTTGCTACCTGGATTCAAGGAAATAAAACCTGTGGTATTTTGTGGAATTTATCCGGTTGATACCAAAGAATATGATAACCTGCGAGACGCCTTAGAAAAACTTATACTAAATGACAGCTCTATAACTTTTGAACCAGAGAATTCCGCTGCTTTAGGTTTTGGCTTCAGATGCGGTTTTTTAGGTCTGTTACACATGGAAATCATTCAGGAACGGCTTGAACGTGAGTATGATATTGATCTTATAACAACTGCTCCAACAGTTGTTTACCATGTCTATAAAAAAGACGGATCTGTTGTGGAAGTGGATAGTCCGGTGGATTTACCTGAAATTACAGAAATTGAAAAAATCGAAGAACCTTTTATCAGCTCGACAATAATACTTCCCAGTGACTACGTTGGTCCTGTTATGCAGCTTCTGCAAACGAGAAGGGGAATACAGAAAAATATGAACTTTATTTCTGAAACAAGAGTCATCCTTGAGTATGACATACCTTTGTCTGAGGTTGTCATGGATTTTTACGACAAATTAAAATCATCTTCCAAAGGGTATGCGTCTTTTGATTATGAGCCAGCGGGTTATCGTGAATCAGATATGGTAAAACTTGATATTTTGATCAATAAAGAACCTGTGGACGCTTTGAGCATAATTGTTCACAGAGAGCAGGCATATTACAAAGGTAAGGAACTTGTTGAAAAGTTAAAAGAAGTAATACCAAGACAGATGTTTGATGTCGCTATCCAAGCTGCTCTTGGAAACAAAATTATTGCAAGATCAACGGTAAAAGCTTACAGGAAGAATGTCACAGCTAAATGTTATGGTGGTGACATTACACGTAAAAAGAAGCTTTTGGAAAAACAGAAAGAAGGCAAGCGTAGAATGAAGCGTGTTGGCAAGGTGGATGTGCCTCAGGATGCATTTTTGGCTATTTTAAAAATTGGTGATGAAAAATAAATAAGGAAAAATTTTATGAATGATGATAAAAAGACGAAAAGTAAATTCAAAGATACGGTGGATTCTATTGTTGTGGCATTTGTCATAGCTATGATAATCAGAGCTTTTTTTGTTCAGGCATATAAAATACCTTCAGGCTCAATGCTTGACACATTGCTTATTGGGGATCACATTTTGGTAAATAAACTTGCCTATGCCGCCAGTGGACCCAAATACAAAGATATAATTGTTTTCGAATATCCTCTTGATCCTTCCAAAGATTTTATAAAAAGGGTTATCGGTGTCCCTGGGGATACTATCAGGTTAGACGGGAAAGATGTTTACAGAAATGGTAACCTTGTTAAAGAAAATTACGCAAAATACACGAATTCTAACGGCCTCAGTTCTTTTATAGACAGCAGATTTTATACCGAAAGGTTTGTAATTCCGGAAAACAAATATTTTGTAATGGGGGATAACAGGGACTCCAGCTTTGACGGAAGATATTGGGGATTTGTCGATAAAAAAATGATTAAAGGCAAAGCTTTTATTATTTACTGGTCATGGGATAACCGTGACGGTATAAATATAAGATTTGACAGAATTTTAAATCTTATTCATTGAAAACCTATTCTTTTTAATGATATAATTATAAATATATTAACGCGGAAAATAAAAATGATTATCAGAATAATAAAAATTAGTATTGTAATTGTTTTACTGTATGCAGCTTTTATGGTGACAGTTCCGTGGATAAAATTTTATGTATTTAGGTCTGCAGTTGTGGAAATAATCAGCAATCACGACAAAATTTCCAGAGAAACTTTAGTAAACAGCATTTACGAACAGGCTGGTGATTTAAATATAAGACTTCCTGAAAATGCTGTATCTATTGAGATTTTTAAAAATTACAAGCGTTACGAAGTAGAGTATTTTGATAATATAACGTTCCCTCTAATGGAGAAGGGGCTTATTTTTCATCACAAAATCAGTAAATCCCAACCTGTAAAGGAGAACTAAGAGATATGAAATTTGACCGCATTCTTTTAAAACTTAGTGGTGAAGCTCTAATGGGAAAATTTAATTACGGTATCGACGGGGATACTGTAAAATATATTGCAGAAGAAATCCGCGAAGTGCAGAAGATGGGTGTGAAAATTGGTGTTGTGATTGGAGGAGGAAATATTTTCAGGGGTGTTTCAGAGTCAGCTAAAGATATGGACAGGGTTTCCGCTGACTATATGGGAATGCTTGCCACAATAATGAATTCACTGGCACTGCAGAATGCACTGGAAACGCTGAACGTGCAGACACGGGTACAGACTGCAATTGAAATGCGGGAAATAGCAGAGCCTTTTATAAGACGAAGAGCAATGAGACATCTTGAAAAAAACAGAGTCGTAATTTTTGGCGGCGGAACAGGAAATCCCTATTTTACCACAGACACTGCTGCAACGTTACGAGCATCTGAAATCAATGCACAAGTGGTTATGAAAGCAACAAAAGTTGAGGGTGTTTATACTTCCGACCCAGTAAAAAACCCGGAAGCAACAATGTTTAGCTCGATCAAGTATCTGGATGTTTTAAACAGAGGTTTGAAAGTTATGGACTCAACAGCAATAAGTATGTGTATGGATAACAGTATACCTATTATCGTTTTTAATCTGTTTGGTAAAGGTAATCTTAAAAAAATTGTAACAGGAGAAAAAATTGGCACATTGGTGGAGGGTTAGCCATGTATAATGATGTAATTAAAGATGTAAAAAAACTTATGGAAAAAACTATTGAACATTACAAGACTGAGTTACGTTCTGTAAGAACAGGGAGAGCTTCCGTTACAATGTTTGACAATGTAAAGGTGAACTACTACGGATCCCCCACACCTATTTCGCAGGTTGCTACTTTACAGGCGCCGGATGCAAGACTTGTCACCATTCAGCCTTGGGATCCCAGCATGATATCTGAAATTGAAAAAGCCATCCAATCAAGCAATATGGGTTTTAACCCTTCAAACGACGGAACCATCATAAGAGTACCTTTCCCGCCACTGACCGAAGAGAGACGCAAGGAAATAATGAAAATGGTCAGACAAATGGCTGAAGATGCAAAGATAGCCATCAGAAATGAACGAAGAAGTGGAAATGAAGAAATTAAAAAGCTTGAGAAAGACAAAAATATTTCCGAGGACGACGCAAAAAAAGCTTTAGATAAAATTCAGGAATTGACAAATGAGTATATCTTAAAAGTAGATGAACTTACTGATTTAAAGGAAAAAGAGGTTATGCAGATATAATGAACCAACTACCTAACCATGTTGCAATCATAATGGACGGTAACGGAAGATGGGCTAAACGTCGCGGATTACCAAGAATTTTCGGACACAGAGAAGGGGTAAAGGCTGTTAAACGCATTGTTACACATGCCGCAAATACAGGGATAAGTGCGTTATCCCTGTTTGCTTTTTCTTCAGAGAACTGGCTGAGACCCAAAGATGAAGTAACATCACTGATGAAGCTGTTGAGTGAATTTTTGGATAATGAGCTTAACAATATCATAAAACAGAATATAAAATTGGTTGTTTCCGGACGAATGCAGCTACTGCCCGAAGATGTGCGGGAAAAGTTATTAAATGTAATGAACATGTCATCACTAAACACTGGACTCACCCTTAATTTATGTCTAAGCTACGGGGGGAGACAGGAAATAGTTGATGCTGCAAAGGCTTACTGCCGTATGCTTTCTGAAAATGAAGCTGTTGAAATGAACAATGACGATTTTTTTAGAAATTTTTTGTATAATCCGGAGCTGGCTGACATCGATTTATTAATCAGGACAAGTGGCGAAAAGCGCTTGAGTAACTTTATGTTGTGGCAACTGGCTTATGCTGAACTTTATTTCACACAGACACTTTGGCCTGGTTTTTATGAAGATGAGTTTGATTTGGCTTTGGATGAATATTCCACGAGAATAAGGCGCTTTGGTAGAACAGATGAGCAGATTCGCTAACATTTGGAAAAATCCTATAAGGAGTTTTTTTGAATAACCGTCTTATAAGAATAATAACTGCACTACTGATTATACCACCATTAATGTTAGCAGTAATATATCTGAACGACGTTGCTTTTTTCATTTTACTTGAATGTATTATTTTAATTGCTACATATGAATTTTCATCCTTAATTGGCAATTCTGAATTAAAATATTTAAAGTTTCCGACATTTATAGGTGCTTTCCTAATTCCTTTTGCTTTTTTAATAAATAACTTGAATGTTTTTTTGTTTGCCGTTTTTCTCGTGTCTTTTTTATCACTTATTTTGAAATTATTTAGTAAAGATCCTCTTGATGACAACTTCAAAACAATTTCAATTACACTTTTAAATGTTTTTTACATACCGTTTTTTCTATCTTTTATACAACTGCTCAGACATTTCGGATATCATTACATATTTTATCTATTTGTAATAATTTGGCTTAGTGATACTTTTGCTTACTTTTTCGGAACCAAATTTGGAAAACACAAATTATATAAAGTAATTAGTCCTAAGAAAAGTTTAGAGGGATTGGCTGCAGCTTTTATCGGTGGAATTCTTGGCGGTTTTATATATTCCCAAATTTTTGACGTATTTACCGTTTACCACACCATAGTTGCATCTTTATTTGTTATTACTGCTGGTGCAATTGGAGATCTTGTTGAATCGATGTTTAAAAGACGTGCCGGAGTGAAAGACAGCGGCAAATTATTTCCCGGTCATGGTGGAATGCTTGACAGAATAGACTCAATTATTTTTGCTGCGCCGGTTTTATACTTTTACATTACGTTGGTAGTTGTATTATGAAGAATATTGCTATAATCGGCTCCACAGGCTCGATTGGTGTGCAGGCTTTAGATATTGTAAAAAAACATAGAGACAGATTTAAGATAGTTTTTCTGTCATGCCACAATAATATTTCTGAACTTGAAAAGCAAATAGCGAAATTCGAACCGGAATACGCTGTAATAACCGGAAATTTTCATATAGATAAAAATTTTGAAAGAACAAAAGTTTTTTATGGTGCAAACGAATTAAACAATTTAATAAAAAATGAATCCGGAAGGATTGATACTGTTTTGTCAGCTGCTGTTGGTTTTGCTGGTGTATTGCCTAGCTATAATGCCTTATTGGAGAGCACAGATGTAGCTTTGGCCAACAAAGAGTCTATAGTTGCTGCAGGCCGTCTGATGACAGAAACTGCAAAGAAAACCGGTGCCAGTATAATTCCGGTTGACAGTGAACATTCAGCAATTTTTCAATGCCTTGTTGACAGGGATAAAACAACTGATTTTGTGGAAAAAGTTATTTTAACAGCCAGTGGCGGGCCCTTTAGATACAGACCTGCTGACTCAATGGGTTTTGTTAGTGTGGATGAGGCCCTGAAACATCCCAGCTGGAGTATGGGCAACAAAATTACCGTTGATTCTGCAACAATGATGAATAAAGGGCTTGAACTTATTGAAGCAAGATACCTGTTTGACTTATCTTCTGATAAACTGGATGTTTATATACACCCCCAAAGTATTGTTCACTCTATGGTTTCCTATGTTGACGGAAGCACTCTTGCTCAACTGGGTTATCCTGATATGAGGACACCCATATCCTATGCACTAAATTATCCCAAAAGACTAAATTGGGGGGCACAACCCCTTACTCCAGATATACTAAACGGATTAACGTTTTTTAAACCTGATACCGATAAGTACAAATGTTTTAAATTAGCTCTTGAAGTTTTACATGAGGATAAAAACAGTCTGATGATTGTTATGAACGCATCAAACGAAATCGCTGTTGATTCATTTTTAAAAGGCTATATTGATTTTGTTGACATTTATACTGTTATCAGTAAAGTATTGGAACGTTTTACAGCCAAAGATATCAAGAATATTGACGAAATTATTTTACTTGATAAAAGAGTAAGAAGTGAAACAGCAACAATTATTAAAAATTTGAGAAGGTAAGATGTCTGTTATAGCTGCAATTATAGTTTTTGGTTTACTTATTTTTTTTCATGAATTGGGTCATTTTGTATTTGCCAAAATGTTTGGTGTTTATGTTGAAAAATTTTCTATTGGATTTGGCCCCAGCCTTATAACACGTAAAACCAAAGAGACAGAATACACTATTTCTGCCATACCTTTGGGTGGCTACGTCAAAATGTTCGGTGAGAATCCTGATGAAGAAATAGAAGATGACGAAAAGAAACACAGATCCTTTTCGCATAAGCCTTTAACGCAACGCTTTTTTATTGTTTTTGCAGGTCCTTTATTTAATTTTTTACTGGCTTTCTTGCTGTTTAGTGCAGTTAATATGATGGGCACTCCCAAGCTTGAGCCAGTAGTGGGAAGCGTACAGGAAAATATGCCAGCCTACAGTGCTGGGATAACGGAGGGTGACCGTATTGTTGCCATTGATGGCAATGAAATAAAATACTGGTCACAAATAAGTGAATATATCAGAAATAATAATGCACAACCGGTGACTCTTGAGATAAATCGTAATGGAGAATTATTGGAGATTACGGTTAAACCAACAATAACCGAAACGAAGAACATTTTTGGCGAAAAAGTTTCTGTGGGTCTTATAGGTATAGCTCCTGCAAACAATATTACAACCATTCGATATAATCCGGTGCAGTCCGTTTATTTAGGTTTGGAGAGGACTTATGAAATCTCTAAACTGACAATTGTGGGTATTGTTAAAATATTTCAGCGAATTGTACCGGCTGATAATATAGGCGGCCCTATACTGATATTCCAAATGGCGCAGGAAACAGCTTCGGCTGGATTAAACAGTTTGCTGATGTTCATGGCTGTCATTAGCATAAATCTGGCAATATTAAATCTATTGCCTATCCCTATATTGGATGGCGGTCATTTATTCTTTTACCTGATAGAAGCTTTAAAAGGTAAACCTGTGAGCATGAGAACCCGTGAGGTTACCCAGATGATAGGCTTAGCACTTTTACTTGCGCTTATGGCTTTTGCTTTTTACAATGATATAATGCGGATTTTGTCAAATTAAGGCCTTTGCATAATAGCCTAACTGTCACCCTGTAGCATCTGAGCAAAACGAAGATAAATTGGATGTTTAACAACATATTTACCAGTCTAAAAGACTGGTGCTAGCCGTAGGCAATCACT
>DDHP01000043.1 GCA_002338145.1 Deferribacteraceae bacterium UBA1873
GAATTTGAAAAAGAAAAAATCGTGTTTAGAGAAATGGTGCAGGAAAGTTCTTTTGCATATGATAATACAAAGACTTTTTGCTTGGATACTTCAAGATTAATAACAGGTCAAGATTTAAAATTTCTAATTGCAATACTAAATTCCAAATTATTTTTTAGTTCTATTAAAACTTTTTATGCAGGGGGTGGACTTGGTTCAAAAGGAGTTAGGATGAAGCATACTTTTTTTGAAAATTTTTGTGTTCCTAAAATAGATTACAAATCAAAAAATACAATTGTAAAGATTATTGGAGAAATACTGCAAAAAAAATCAAATAAGAAGAATAATACTTCGACAACAGACCTTGAGCATGAAATCGACAGAATGATATACGATTTTTATGACCTTACTAACGACGAAATCAGAATCATCGAAAAAGGCTCATAATCATGTATCTTGCTTACTTTGACGAAAATAAATATTCAAAGGATAACCCCTTTTTCTGGATAGGGGTTTTTTGATTAAAGATCGTAATGCTATTGAGTATGAAAAAATATTAAGTGAAATCCAATATGAGACCTTTGAATAAGTACCCCACCCAGCCTCCCCTAAATTAGGGGAGGAGCTTTATCTCCCCTCCTATCAAAGAGTTAGGAGGGGATTAAGGGGTGGTAAAATTTATAAAAGTACATTATTCAAAGACCTTAAAAATAGATTTTGCGTTTTTTCAAGTACTATTAATTTGTTTTTTCAGGATGTTTTTATCATGAGTAAGTATCCCGGAGCGAATTGAGCCACCTGTCCGGTAAAATAGAGCCAGTGTTCCGGTAAAAAGAGCTATTTTCTCACAGAATCAGTACTATTCGACCAGTATTATTAAAGCTTTTTATTACTTTTGAATCCATCCATGCTTTGGCTGCCATTCTTTTTTAAAATTTAATTCTGATTGAAGACTGTCGATTACTGGCTGCAGGAATTTTGAAATTTCACCAATAATCAGCGATAGATCGTCAACCCAGACATTCGGTTTTGCTTTTTTGATAAAGGTGTCCCATTGCAGCTGTTTTTGCCGATCTTCATAAAAATCAGGAGTAAAAGCAAAGGGGGCGCCACTTGGAAGAGGTGTTTCGCGTCGGTTAAAGGTATTTTTTATGGCTGTGCTAAGTATATCCCCTTTAAAAGGAAAAAGTGTCGATAGTAGCCAGATGTCGAAGAAATCCTTCATTCTGCTGTTTGCCAAACCCAAGTAAACCATAGCTTCTAACTTTTCAGCAACCAGCGTATATCGAGGATAAGCTCTTAATTTAGGTGGTGGGGGGTCAAGCAGAGTCGGGTATTCAATATCCTCCGGAGCAGGCGTTATAGTATCCCCGAAACCTATATCAATTTGTAAAGGAATTCTGGCTTTATTCAAAAACCCTACGAGAGTTATGCGGACACCATCATATTCCTGACCTTCACGAATTTCCTCAATCTTTAATGTATCTGCATCGTAAACCATTCCGTCAGCACTAAAGTCTATACCACATATATTGCGAAATATCTCTGTAAGGTTTTGGATGTTGGAAGAACCAAAGCAAAGAAGATCAGCATCCCGGGTTACACGATGGTTTTGCCCCGTCCAAACCAGAAACAGGCTTGCACCTTTTAAGAGGAATCGCTCATTATACGGTGATATGCTTAGTCTATAAAGGAATCTTTCCATTCCGTAACGAGAGAGAAGAAAATTAAAATCTTCTTCGTCTGCTTTTGCCCGATTCAACAAACGTTGAAGAATCGAATGAGCTACATTCTTATTATTTGCCTTTTTCATACAATTGCTTCCAGGTAAGGACGCATAATTTTCAGTACTCTGTTAATTTTCGCAGCTTCAACAAGTTCATTGATAGTGGCCTTTCTGGTTTTCAAGACTTCACGAAGAGCTTCAATGGCAACGTCAAGCCCAACCTTGTTACGGAATTTAAAGCAATCTGCAACTGTTTTTGCAGGGGTATAAACTTTTACCAATACACCGTTAATATCCACTTCCTGAATGCCGAAACTATATGTCTTTTTATTCATGACCGTGTAATGCAGTGGGGGATAATCAATTTTCGGACGCCAAGTATCTCTTGGTACAGCAACCCAAAGTTCATTAGGTATTTGTGTCGTGATCTCATGAAAGCTGAGAGCTGAAATCAGGCAAACAACGGCAGAGGGTATCTTTTTTGCAACTTTAATAAGGTTTTGATATTCAGTAATTGGCGCATTGGGGAGAATATACATCCCGCGAGCAATTTTGATAAGCAGTCCTTTTTTATAAAGACTATATAGAATATGCCTTTTAATGCCGAGTTCTTCGACATCTTTAGGCCGGACAATGCCCTTTTCTTTAGTAAATTTCAGTATTTGATCTGTTTTGTCCACAACTGCACCTATATCAACAATTCCTCCACAACTGTAGACAAATGTGGAGGAATTGCAAGTATTTTTTAAAAGAGGCTTGAAGTTTGCATTCGGTTTAGCCGCTATAGTGATTAATCACTGGCTTGAAAGTATGTATAATCTTGCTAATATGCTGGCAAAAAAAGCTATCATCTTCGCCCGCATGTATAGAAAAATAACTCGGACAGCATATCGCTCGTTTTCGGACTCCGTATCGGTATAAACGGATAAACTTGAATTAAGTGTTGTAAATCTTGCGATCTCCCTCTAACAAAAGATTGGAGGGAGATCTTAATTCTTTGCCTATCACATTTAACCATTCCAAGAATTCTAACAATTTTTAAATTTTTGAAAAGAATGTTAAAGATTTTTTGAGGGTAAACAAGAATTATCAAAATCCTGTGAGTATAAAAAGTCTTTGCAACTTGTTGATAAAAAAAGAGTGCCGGAGGCGAGAATCGAACTCGCACGGGTTTGACCCCACCGGATTTTGAGTCCGGCGCGTCTACCAATTCCACCACTCCGGCATGTTGCTTTTTGCTTAAATGAGTGTATACAGATTTTTGCTTAAATTGTCAACTGTTAACGATAGTGAACGTTTTTCTCCTGAAAGTCTCTTTATGGTAAACATATTAAAAATGTAGGTAAAAGCAATTTTAATCCTCATTTTGTTGACAAACAAAAAGACGGTAGCTATAATCTCAAACTTTAAAATGTAAAATGGAGGGTTTTATGCAGATACGTACGATGAAAAAACCTACGAATATTAAAAAAAAGCGGAAACAAGGATTTAGAGCTCGGATGAAAACCAGAGGCGGCAGAAAAGTTTTAAACAGAAGACGAGCAAGAGGGCGCAAACGTATCGCCATTTAATGAGATGTGATTTTTCAAAAAATGAAAAGTTGTTAAAAAGCTCAGAGTTTCGCAGTGTTTTTGATGAAGGCAAAAAATATAAGGGAAAATACCTAATATTATTTTATGCAAGTAATAGTAGAAGGAAAATTGGTTTTGTAGTAAGCAAAAAAGTAAGCAAGAAGGCAGTGGTTCGTAATAAATTAAAAAGGCGTTTGCGGGAAATTTACAGGACTAATAAAAATTGTTTACCTGACAATTTACATATAGTTGCAGTTGCAATGCCTTGCGCCGCTAAGGTGGGCTATGGAGAACTTGAAAGAGATTTTCTTGAAATATGTAAGAATTGCTTTGCTTAAGCTTATATCTCTATATCAAATCTTACTTTCTCCTTATTTAGGCAGAAACTGCAGGTTTTATCCTACATGCTCGGCCTATGCCAAAGAAGCTATTGTAAAAAAAGGTATTTTTAAAGGTATATTGTTGGCTTTGTGGAGAATATTACGTTGCAATCCGTTCAGTAAAGGTGGTTTTGACCCTGTTAAATGATTAACCCGGAGGAAGGAGTTTTATGGATAAAAGAACAGTATTAGCAATTGGTCTCAGTATTCTGGTACTGCTGATATTTCAGTATTTTTACACACCTGCACCTGTTATACAGTCAAATAACCAGACTCAAAACAAAACAGCCGCCAATGAATCAATTCAAAATTCGTCTGCTGAGCAGACATCCGAAAGTATTAATGTGAAAAAGCTGGACGGTTCCCAAGAGGAGCAAAGTATTCAGGCAAAAACATTTAATATTAAGACAAACAATCTCAAAGTTACTTTCAATTCGGAAACAGGTAATATTTATACTGCTACAGTCCTTCAGTACAAAGACAAGGAGTTCCCCGATTTAATCTTCAAATCTGAAAGCGGAGATTATTTGAAGGTGATAAGCGCACCTGTTCCTGGCTATGAGCATACTGTAAAAGAATTTAATGACAGATATGAAGTGCAGTTTGTGGGTGAAACAAAAGATATCGTGATTAATAAAACCTATACAATTAAAAAGGACAGTTATTTCTTTGATTTGAAAGTCACCATTTCCAATATCGGTGATCAAACGATTCAGACATCACTGGGTGTGGTTATAGGACCTGGTCTGGGTAAGGGTTTTGAAGATTCGAAATATTTGTTTAGCGGACCTATGATTTTCAACGGTAAAAAGGTTACAAAAGAAGATCCTGAGGATGTTGACGAACCGATTAATGTGGATAACCCTTTGTGGCTTGGCTATACATCGAAGTATTTTCTCTTTTCTGCCATGAATGGAGGTCTTAAAAAAGCAGCTATTGAATCCAAAGGTAACTCTAAAGCAGTTGTCAAAGGCGTAAAAGAAGTGATTGTAAATCCTCTGGATAAAAATGTTACAACATTTCCTGTTTTTGTAGGCCCCAAGGAATATGATTTGCTCACTTCCAATGAATATGAGCTGGAAGAGAGTATCCAATTCGGAATTTTTTCCTTTATTTCGATACCTATGTTGAAAATTCTGAATTTTACATATGATTATGTGGGCAATTATGGCCTTGCAATCATTGTCCTGACGTTTGTTATAAAAATTCTTACATATCCATTAACCCAGAAAAGCATGACATCAATGAAAAAGATGCAGGTTCTGCAACCTGAAATGAGCAAAATCAGGGAAAAGTTTAAGGGTGAGCCGCAAAAAATGAATGCTGCCATGATGGATCTTTATAAGAAACATGGTGCCAATCCGATGGGCGGATGTCTGCCGATGGTTATACAGATACCTATTTTTATCGCCCTTTATAAAACCTTGCTTGTGTCGATTGAACTGAAAGGCTCGCCATTTATTTTCTGGCTTACCGATTTATCTCAAAAAGACCCTTATTTTATAACTCCTGTGTTAATGGGCGTAACCATGTTTTTACAGCAAAGAATGACTCCTACTACCGGAGATCCGACGCAGCAGAAGATTTTTATGTTTTTGCCGCTTGTTTTTACTTTTATATTTTTGAATTTCCCCGCCGGCCTTGTTATATACTGGCTGACGAACAATATTCTTACCATAATTCAACAGTATTTTATTAACAAAAAGATAGCTTAGTGAGGTGGATATGAAGTATTTTGAGATAGAAGCTCCCTCTGTAGACGATGCCATTAATAAATTTGTGATGGAAAACGATATCCCTAAAGAGTATATAGAATATGATGTTTTAGAGGAGGGTACTAAAGGTTTTCTCGGTTTTGGTAAAAAAAATTATTTAGTAAAGATTTATTTTAATGACAAAGAATATTATAAAAGAAAGGCAAAGCTTATTTTGTCAGAAATTTTGGAAAAAAGCGGTTTTGATGACTGTCGGATAGAGGTAATAGATAATCATTCGGAATATGTCCTTAATATTTTCTCTAAGGACTCTAACCTAATTATAGGGAAAATGGCGCAAACACTCAATGCTCTGCAGTTTTTACTTGATAAGATGCTGGGCATAGATGACGATAGTGATTTAAAAATTGTGGTTGATGTTGAAAATTATAGAAGCAGAGTTGTGAAACATCTGACTGAAAAAGCTCAGAAGCTTGCTGAGCAGGTCAAGAAAACTGGAAAGACTCAAAAAATGGCATCTTTGGTTACAATAATACGTAAAGAAATTCATATCGCTCTAAAAAATACAGAAGGTGTCAGGACAGAGAGTTATGGAAACGGAAATGTGAAAACTGTCTTTATTGTTCCCGACAAGCCGAAGAAAAAAAGGAATAATAATGCTGTTTAAACTGCTGATATTAGGTGTCGCCGTTTATTTTGGTTTTTCTTTTTTCCGGAAAAACAAGGGCAAGTTATTGGGTAAAAACGATGATGGGGAAACAGGAGCGGTGGATCTGGTTAAAGATCCTGTGTGCAATACATTTGTGGAGAAGAATTCGCCATATAAAGTAAAATATTACGATAGAATTTATTTTTTTTGTTCGCCTGGCTGCAGGGATACTTTTATTGAACAGATGAAAAAAAGGAGGTAACCGATGGAAATTTTTTTGGATACTGCAAATCTTGAGCAAATTAAAGAGATTGCAGAGTTAGGGCTCATTGACGGTGTTACCACTAACCCATCTTTGATTGCAAAAGAAGGAGTGGATTTCGAGAACAGAATAAAAGAGATTTGTGATATTGTCCAGGGGCCTGTAAGCGCAGAAGTGATAAGTACTGAGGCAAATGCCATGATAGAGGAAGGGTTGCGTCTCTCTAAGATTGATGAAAATGTTGTGGTGAAAGTTCCTTGTACGGAAGAAGGTTTGAAGGCTACAGGATCTTTGGATGCCAATGGAATAGATGTTAACGTTACCCTTGTTTTTTCGCCAAACCAGGCCTTACTGGCATGTAAAGCGGGGGCTGCCTATATAAGCCCTTTTGTGGGCAGACTGGATGATATAGGACATGATGGGATGGAAGTTGCCAAAAAGTGCTGTGATTTGATTTTTGAATATGGTTTTGATACTGAGGTTATTGCAGCGAGTATAAGAAATGCTGCTCATGTGGAGAGAGCCGTATCAATGGGGATTGATATTGCAACAATTCCGTATCAGGTATTAAAACAGCTTATAAAACATCCTTTAACTGATATAGGTCTGGAAAAATTTCTGGCTGACTGGGAAAATGTCAAAAAGTAAAAGATGAAGCTCGTTAATATACAGCTCGATCTGAAAAATACTCTTATCATCATAGGGTTGCTACTTCTTATATTTCTGATTTTTAAAATTCAGGAGATATTGGCACCTTTTGCCATATCTTTTTTCATTGCTTATCTGCTGGATCCTCTTGTTGATAAAATGGAGCAGTATCGGATAAACAGGAGTTTTTCAATTCTGGTTATATTTCTGCTTATTGCCGGTATTATCTCCGTAGTTTTAATTTTTTTACTGCCTGTGATTTACAGAGAAATTATGTTTCTCATTGATAAAATGCCTCGCTATTTCGGCCAACTTATGGAGCTTATTCAGAAATATACACACTCAGACGGACTGGAAATTACGTATTATGAGGTAGTTAATTTTTTGAAGGGCAAGGTTGGTAATCTTTCTTCGATGTTTTTCCAAACATTTGCTTCGGTCTACTCATCTGTTTCCGGTGTTGTGGGGCGAATTGTCTCCTATTCTCTTGTGCCGATTTTGATATTTTATTTTTTACGGGATTTTGACAGACTTATGGCAAAGGTGCTGAATCTGGTCGAACAGAAGGTTTCTTTTGACATTAAACCTCATGTAGCAGAATTTAATTCTATTTTAAGCAGATATTTCAGAGGACAGTTAGCGGTAAGTCTCATTCTGGCTGTACTTTATACTGTGGCTTTGCTTATTGCAGGTATTAAAGGTGCTATAGGGATTGGCGTGATTTCTGGTATTTTAAGTATTGTTCCGTATCTGGGATTTCTGGTGGGTTTTGTTACTTCGCTGATAGCAGCTTATTTCCAGTATTTTGATTTGTGGCATCCGTTATATGTAGTTATAGGTTTTACTGTGGTGCAGTTTCTGGAAAGTAACTTTATTACCCCCAAACTTGTGGGTGGTTCGCTGGGACTTCACCCTACGGCGGTTATTTTTTCTCTTATTCTGGGCGGTTATCTGCTGGGAATAGCCGGGATGATTATTTCTCTGCCTGTTGCAGCATTTATCAAGGTTGTCCTTATGAACTATTTTTATCCACAGGAGAATACTGTAAGATAGCAGTGTTAAGTTTACCCTGTGAAATGCGTAGCCTATTTCACGAGGGTGCTAAGTACTAAGAAGAGACTAAACCCTTCCCCATTTCACCAATACTCCACTCAACCACTCAACTACTCAACCAATCCACCAATCCACCAACACTCCACTTCCGATGTTAAAAATCCGTGGCTACTTTTATATCTTTCTGTTTCAGCATTTCCCTATTGTAAATGTAAACAATATCCCGTCTTGTAAGAATTCCAATAAGTTTTTTTTCTTCAAGATTGTTAACCACGGGCAGCATTTCAATATTTTTGAAGCCGATAATTTCTATTGCATCAGCTAATGTGTAATTTTCAAGCACAGGGGTAACATCTTTGTCGCATATTTCCCCCGCCACAACTAAGTCTTCCAGTCCTTCCTCAAAGATGAACTCACGTATCTCATCAAACTGCAGTACACCAACTAAGGTATAATCCTGCTTTACAACAGGAAAATTGTTGTGTTTTACAGTGGGGATAAAATTCAGAATATCAGTAAATTTTAAATCTTCCCGGATGACAATGGGATCTTTCCGCATGATTTCTTTTACTTTTATTGTCTGCAGAACCTGCAAAAAAAATTCGCCTTTATGTATGGGTGAATCGCTGCGTGAATTAACCTGTTTTATATATATTGTATGATTTCTGAGTAAGAGAAACGAAAGTGTACTCACCCACATAGCTGGTACAAGCAGATGATAGTTTCCTGTCATTTCACTAACCATGATAATTGTTGATAGAGGCGTGCTTGCAATTCCTGAAAAAAAGCCGGCCATTCCCACGATGACGTAAGCTCCGGGCTCGGTGACAATTTGCGGCATTACACCTCCAAGAAAAAGCCCGGAAAATCCGCCCACCGATGCTCCTATTACCATTGAGGGGCCGAAAATCCCTGCGCTACCACCGCTTCCTATACTGAAAGATGTTGTAAGGATTTTGGCTATTATTAGAATCAGTAAAAAAGAGATACTGAGTTGGCTATGCATCCCCAGCTCGATCTGCTCGTAGCCCCCGCCGAGAGCCTGAGGAATAAAAAAACCGATAGCACCAGTGACCAAGCCACCTAACATGGGTTTAAAGTAATTGGAAATTTTCAACTTCTTAAATACTGCATGTATTCCGTAAAAAGTTTTGATATACAGATATCCGAAGCCCGCACATAGAAATCCCAATAATGTATAACTGATCAGTTCCAATGGATTTATGAATCGGAAATCAGGGGTTTCAAATAATGGTTCCCACCCAAACATAGTGCAAAATACCGAATAGGCAATAATTGACGTTATCGTTGATGGAAGAAGAACTTCATATTCCAAATCAGAGCTTGAATACATAACTTCTGCTGCAAATATAGCTCCAGCCATAGGAGATCTGAATATAGCCCCTATTCCTGCCCCCATACCGGCGGCAGCTAAGATACGCTTTTCCCTGTCTGTCAGGTGGAGAACTCTTCCCAGGAATGACCCAAATCCGGCGCCGATCTGAGCTATAGGTCCCTCTCGTCCACCGGAGCCACCTGTGCCTATTGTTATAGCACTTGCTATTGTTTTTATAATGGGAACGTGCCATCTGATATAACCGTTCTTTGTGTGTATTGCTTCTATTGCTGCATCAGTGCCATGCCCTTCAGCCTCAGGAGCAAATTTAAAAACCAGAAAGCCGCTTAAAAGTCCGCCAAAAGCAGGAACAAAGAAAAACAGCCACCGTTTCAGTTCACTGGTGGTATGACCAAACAGAGAAGGTTCCCCAGCCGTTTCAGGAAGCCGCATCCCTATAACATAATCAATAAAAAAGTATCCAATACCTTGTAGGAGGATAAAAAATACAATTGCACCTATTCCTGCCACTATACCGACAAGGGTCCCTAAGATGAACCATCTGCCTATGACCGGAAGATTGATTCGGGAGAAAAAATTATTCAAAAAAATCTCCTTTCAGCCTGTCTTTAGAATCAAAAACAGATTTATATGCAAAAAATAGTGAAAAAAGTGAAGCAAAAGTTATACTCGCCGTTATGATAATCATTATAGCTATTTGATATTTTACAGCCACAAAAGGGTCTGTCCCGGACAAAATCTGACCTGTCATCATTCCGGGTAAAAAGACCAGGCCCACGCCACTCATATTGGTAATTATCGGCAGACAGGCAGAGCGTATTGCATTAGCAAAAAAAGATTTTACAGACTCAAATGTGGTACCACCCAGTGCCAGAATTGTCTCGACATGTTTAGGGTTTGTTTTGATTGCTTCAAGAAATCTATCCAAAGCAAGAGCACAAGCACTCATGGAATTACCCAGAGCCATCCCCGCAATAGGGATAAAGTACCTGGCATCATACCAAGGATCAGTGCCTACAATTATATAAAGAAAAAATGCCGTAATCAGAAAACCATTGAGAAAAACAGTTATAAAGATTTTTGGATAAAAGTTAGGAATCGGTATTGCAGATTTTTTGTATATGGTGTGACTGGCAAAAACAGCCATAAATACAAAAACGAGTAAAATAAGCCAGAAACTGTTTAACCTGAATATATAGATAAGTATAAAACCGGCTATGCTGAGCTGTAAAGTCATTCTTGCTAAAGCGATAAAAAGGTCTTTAAAAAGATGTAGTTTTAAATAATGATAAATAGCCAGGATTAAGCCTGCCAATGCATACAGTGTAATAAGTGAAGTAATTGAAATATCTAAGATTGACTTTTCCAACGTTTACTCCATCAGTTTTTTTATGTCACTATCATTCAGAAATTTGTATGTGCTTTTTATCTTACCCTTGTCCATATGGATTTTGATATCGGCATCCTTTATAAAATTTGCTGAGTGAGCAACCGTTATTATGCCTATATCTTTCTTTATGTCATTTATCAGGTTTAATACTTTTATTTCATTTCCAATGTCAAGTGCTGAGGTTGGCTCATCCATAAGAAGAAAAAAAGGCTCCATTAAAAGTGACCTTATTATTGCCACCCGCTGTTTTTCACCTCCGGAAAGTTTCCTTGTGTCCTTATTGAGGTAGGATGAATCCATAGACAGTTTTTCCATGAGTCTGATAATATTGTCTTTGCTCAGATTAATGTTACTGTTTCCCTTTAGTTCGGTTATTATGCGAAAGTTGTCCATAACTGTACCGTTAAACAATACAGCTTCCTGGTGGAGGTACTGAATTTTTCTGCGTAGTATTTGGGGTCTTAAGTTAGCTGTGTTTTCATTGTTGAGATAAATTTTTCCTTTGAAATCAACAAGCCCGCTGAGTGCTTTCAAAAAAGTTGATTTACCGGCGCCACTTTTGCCAAATATAGCATAGTTGTTTCCGGAATAAAAAATAGCATTTATTCCACTTAACACTACAGTATTTTTAAAGGTAATATCCAGATTTTCCACTGCGAGGGTATTCATAGTTTTCTTAATATCAAAATTATTTTTTTGTCAGTATAGGACAAAATTTTATCCCCGTTTGTTTCAAGATTTAGTTCATATTTCATATGTTTTGGCAGATTTAAAAAAGAGTTTTTTATCTTATTGAGTCTTATTTCGGAAGGCATTAGCCGTTTTGCCCACTCATCGAAATCATGCTTTTTATAAATAATTTTTTGGAATTCACATCTGAATTTACCGGCAAACATTTCCACCAGCTCTTTTATTGTGTAAGATCTTATATGAGAGCTATCCCTTATAAATTCTATTGTGTTCAGATAAGCATCATCTTTATCAACAACGCTATCTACTACAATTAGAAAACCTGTTTGCTTTAAAACACGCCCTGCTTCCTGAAAAAACGTATGGGGGTGCTTAAAGTGATGTAGGGCAATTCTGCAGGAAACAAGATCAAAAGCTGAATTTTTTACTGGTATATTTTCTGCGGAATTCAGCATCAGCAGAGGATATGGAAAATGATGTTTAACTTGGTTTAGCATATTTATGCTAATATCTGAAAAGTAGTATTTTTCTGATTTAAAAGCTTTTGCACAATGCCCTGCAGCGGTAGCTATATCCAAAACCGCCCTAAATTTTTTATTTGCAAAATATTCAGCCAGTAAATTCAGGTCATCTCCTGTTTTGTGGTCTGAACTTATATAGTAGTTGTATGCAGATTTATCAAAATTCATTATTCTTTGTTTGCAACCCTTTTTAAAAAATCATTAATAACATCTGATTGTGCTTCAAATTCAAGTAAAAAAGCGTCATGTCCGTAATCAGATGTTATGTTTTCCCATTGCACATCCCTATTTAATCCAGACAGGATATCCACCATTTCCTTCGTTTGATAGTTGGGGAATAAAAAATCAGAAGTAAATGTTATAAAAAGTGAAGTGCAGTTAATCTTCCCCACAGCCTCTTCAAAAGAGCCATATCCGTAGGATATATCAAAGATATCCATTGCTTTTATTATGTATAAAAAACTGTTTGCATCAAACTGACGGGCAAACTTATAACCGTTATACCTTAAATAGTTTTCAACTTCAAAATATCCGAAAAAATCGTAAATCCCTTCCAGAGAAGCATATTTACGTCCAAACTTTTTATGAAAAGATGCATCTGACAAAAACGTTATATGACCAGCCATTCTGGCTATAGCCAATCCGTCCACAGGAGGCGTTTTCCCATAATATTCTCCGTTGTTCCAATTGGGATCTTTCATTATAGACATTCTTGCGACTGTGTTAAAAGCAATTGCCATCGGTGTAATTCTTCCCGCTGCCGCGATGGGTATAATGGATTTTACCATTTCCGGAAAGGTTATCGCCCACTCCAGAGCCTGCATTCCACCCATAGATCCACCTATGACACTGACAAGTTTGTTTATACCGAGATATTTAATCAGCCGTTTTTGAAGTTTAACCATATCTTTCACGGTAAATACCGGAAATTTTAAGCCGTAAGGAGCGTTTGTGGATGGATCGGTTGAAGCTGGGCCTGTTGTTCCGAAACATGAACCCAGAAAATTTGACGAAATTATAAAGTATTTATTTGTGTCAAGTGGTTTGCCGGGGCCTATCATATTTTCCCACCATCCTGGTTTCTGGTCATCAGGGTGATTGTATCCTGCTGCATGATGGCTTCCTGTTAAGGCATGACAAACAAGGATTCCATTAGATTTGTCTTCGTTTAGCTCCCCATATGTTTCATATGCAATTGTAATTGGGTTTAAAACACGACCACTTTCAAAAAAGAATTCATCTTTGAATGTTACATATTGAGTTTTGACAAGGCCAACTGAATCATTCTGCATTAAATCCCCCTGTATAAATGTTAAAGCCCCTCTACAGGGTTAAGAGGCCTTGCCGCTAAGCTCGGTCTCTTATCTTCCCCGTTTAAGGGCGGGATGTAGCACCTGACACCCGTATTAAAACAGATCGGTTGCTGTGGCTTCTCAGGGCCCGTTCCCTCAGCCACTCTAGATAAGAGTGTTAAAAAGATAACGTGTTAAGATATGAATGTCAACTAATTAAGGGGATTTTGGTGTATTGGTTATTGGTGTAGTAATGTAAGGGGATATACAGCAGTGAGAAAAATGTTTTGATTTTTAAGTGGAGTTTAGCAGATACATGCTGTATGCTGCCAGGACTATGCTGTGGGTGATTTTTCCGGCTTTTACCATTTCATCAAAGTATGATTGCTGGCACTCTTCAACCTCAATATCTTCAAACATATCCAGATTCATTTTTCCGTCATATTTGCAGCCGGTTGCGCTGTAAGCAAAGCATCTGTTGCTCATAAATGCAGGGTTTGGATTTATTATACCAAGATAATTAAGTTTTTCAGGAATCAGTCCCGTTTCCTCTTCCAGCTCTCTAATGGCAGCTGTTTGCGGTTCTTCCCCGGCTGAGATTGCGCCACCGGGGAATTCTAATGTCGTGCTTTTTGTTCCAATTCTGAATTGCTTTACGAGGACAAATTTATTCCCCTTTATTTCAGGGATAATTATGACCCAATCACTGGTATTGACAACAGTAAAGGGCATTGTACTGTTTACTTTACTGAAATTATAAAAGTGGTGCTCGATCCTGAGTACGTTGTCTGAATACTTAAGTTTGACGCCCTTGGGATGCCAAAACTTATCCATTATAAAATGAGCCCGCTGTTACCTCCGGAGCCGCTTCCCTGAAATCCTTGCAGACCGTCCATATTTTGACTGATTTTAATGTTACTTTTGGCTTCCACATATTTGTTTTTCAGCTCTTCGGGGATTGAAGAATATTCATACATAATATCCTTTGAATCAATTTCTCCACCTATTTCTTCTTCAAAAGGAAAACCAAAGGGTAAAACTGCAATCTGCATACTGCTGCCCGAAGGGATTGCCTGAATCAAGGCAATATTTCTTATTTTTGAGTTTTCCTCGTCATATTCACCCATTACAGAATCGCCGGTTACTAGTTTTACAAACTTGATATTTTCGTATGCCATTACTACCTCCATTTCTTTTTTAGACAAGTTTCAAACATATATAAGTTATGAAAAATTGCAATAAACTTTTTGCCGGTATCACCTATGGAATTTGAGCAGGTTCGTTTTTATTATAGTATTGGTGCTGTTTTTGTATGTTAATGTTTGAGATTTTACATATGGTAGATGAGACTGTATATAGGGTTTAAATGAATTTTTGGGGTTTCGCAACAAAACTGTCTTATTTTTTTGTTGACAATGGCAATGAGTGCTTATATCTATTAGCATATATTAGAACGGAGGTGCAACAATGGCGTACTTTATCACAGATGAATGCACAAATTGCGGTGCATGCGAAGATGAGTGTCCTGTAGGGGCTATTAGTGAGGGGGACGGTATGAGAGTTATTGATCCTGACACCTGCACTGATTGTGGTGCATGTGTAGAGGTTTGCCCCGTCGATTGTATCGAGGCTCCTTAGATCAAAAGAGTTTAAAAAAAGAGAGGGCTGTTAAAGCCCTTTCTTTTTAATAGGTACACTATTCTGGAGTAGGCTTTGGGTTTTTTTAGTACAATAAAAGAAGATATAAAAGCGGTTTTTGACAGGGATCCGGCTGCCAGGAGTAAAGCAGAAATATTGCTGTGCTATCCTGGTTTGCATGCAATATTGTTTCACAGATTTGCTCACTGGTTATGGAATAAAAAATGCTATTTGCTCGGGCGTCTGTTTTCACATCTTGGGCGTTTTCTTACAGGTATAGAGATTCATCCCGGTGCTGTAATTGGGCGCCGGTTTTTTATTGACCACGGCATGGGTGTTGTCATTGGTGAAACTGCCGAAGTGGGTGATGATGTAACATTGTATCATGGAGTTACTCTGGGCGGAGTAAGTCTTAATAAAGGCAAGCGGCATCCCACTTTAGGCAATAATGTGATTGTAGGAGCCGGTGCAAAAATATTAGGCCCTTTCACAGTGGGTAGCAACTCAAAAATAGGGTCAAACTCTGTGGTCGTTAAAGAGGTACCGCCGAATTCCACCGTGGTGGGCATACCAGGTCGCGTTATAACGGATGAGAAAACATCGGTGAATTTTGATCATGATAAACTACCTGACCCTGTTGCTAAAGCTGTCACATGTTTGGTGGACAGAGTGGTTGAGATAGAAAAAGAAATTGAACGTGTAAAAAAGGATATAGACAAGGAGAATGACAATTAAAAGCAGGTATGCTGTTAGTAGGTTTAGTTTTTGGCGGTGAGATAGAGGAATACATTGCCAGTGGGGAGATTTTGTTTTGTAAGTCGGAAGAAAAAACTGTAAAAGAAATAATATATGCTGCGGACGCTCAATATTAAACCAGTTGGATACATTGATATTGGCGGATGTGACAAATTTTATAATTGGTTAAAAAAATGGGCTTGGACATATCTTAAGAAAAATATTGACGCTTACCTTGAAAGGAATATTTTAAAACAATTAATAAAGTATTAAGCAGGAGTGATAATTAATGAGTATATATTTGGATAACAGTGCTACAACCCCGGTGGATCCCAGAATTATTGATGATATGATGCCCTATTTTAAGGAAAAGTATGCTAACCCTTCCAGCATACATAATGATGGTAGAGTAGTCAGGGAGGACGTTGATAAAGCAAGGGAGGATGTGGCCTCACTTATTGGGGCTGATTCCAGTGAAATCATATTTACCGCCAGTGGTTCTGAGTCAGACAATATGGCGATTAAAGGGCTTGCATACGGGATGAAACACAGAGGCAAGCACCTGATTACCTCCAATATAGAGCACAAGGCTGTCCTGGAGACATTTAAATATCTTGAAAAAGAAGGTTTTGATGTCACTTATCTTAATGTTAATAATGACGGAATTGTAGACATAGAAGATTTTAGAAAATCCATCAGGAAAGATACAATACTGGTCAGTATAATGCTGGCCAACAATGAAATTGGCACAATTCAGCCTGTGAAAGAGATGGCGGAAATATGCAGGGATAATGATGTGTATATGCATACGGATGCAGTCCAGGCGTTGGGTAAAATGCCGGTTGATGTTACAGATTTGGGTGTTCATATGTTGACGTTTTCCGGGCATAAAATATATGCGCCAAAGGGGATAGGTGTACTTTATGTTGATGAAAGCCTGAAAGATTTTATTGTCCCGCTTGTACACGGTGGTCATCACGAATACGGGCTTAGGGCGGGAACTGAGAATGTTCCCTATATCATAGGTATAGCAAAAGCCTGTGAAATTATAAAAAATCAGCTAAATGAGGATTTGGAAAAAATAGGGTATTTAAGAGATCTTTTTGAAAAAAGAGTTTTGGAAGAAATCCCTGATACCTACATAAATGGAGCCAAAGATAGACGTGTTTGCAGTATTTCCAATATTACATTTAAATATATCGAAGGTGAAGCGCTCATGGTATACGCTTCGGAAATCGATTGTTCCACAGGTTCAGCATGTACTTCGGACAGTGTTGATGCTTCGCATGTACTTTATGCAATAAATGCTGATCCGGTGGATATGCACGGTGCTCTGAGGTTCAGCTTAGGTAGATTTAACACAGAAGAAGAAGTGAACAGAGCAGTCGATATTTTAAAGGAAAATGTTAAGAAACTAAGGCAGATGTCGCCACTTCTTCAAACAAATAAATGAATTATTGCCAGAGGCTTTTGTGAGCAAATCCTATCTGAAAGAGTTTGAGGAGCTGTGCTCAAAGCTTGATATTGAGGTGAGATATGAAAGAACACAAGCCCGTGGCGGTTTATGCAAAATAAATGGTAAAAATGTTATTATTGTTGACAAAAAAGCATCTGATTTTTATAAGCAAAGTATTTTGGTAAAAGCACTTAAGTCTTTTAAACTAGATGATATTCATATAAAGCCTAAGGTTAGGGAAATTCTTGAGGATGCTGTTTAGTTAATGCATAAATCGCAGGTACACTTGTTTTACCATTTATTGGAAGATTTTTATGTTAATGAAAAACCCCCTTCAGTTACGCAGATATCCAATAACTGCAGCAAGGATCCATTTCGAGTACTAATCAGTACGATTATATCTTTGAGGACAAAAGATGCTGTCACGGTGAAAGCTTCAGAGAGGCTTTTCCGATTGGCTGATAATCCCCGCAGTATGCTCGGACTATTACCGGAAGAAATACAGGAAGCCATTTATCCAGCAGGATTTTATAAAAGAAAATCATATACAATATTGGAAATATGCAGGACACTTTTAAACGATTACAATGGGTTAGTCCCGGCGGATATTGATCAGTTGTTAAAGCTTAAAGGCGTGGGGAGAAAAACAGCCAATCTGGTTTTGATAGAAGGCTTTGATATGGAAGGCATTTGTGTTGATGTTCATGTCCACAGAATTTGTAACAGAACCGGACTTGTCAAAACCAAGACTGCAGATGATACAGAATTATACCTGAGGGGATTACTTCCCAAAAAATACTGGAAAAAACTTAACGAAATGCTTGTTGTTTACGGGCAGAAAGTATGCCGTCCCAGGTATCCCCTCTGTTCTTGTTGCAAAATATCTGAGATATGTGATAAAGTCGGCATAAAAAACAGGGGTATAAATAATGAAACATCAAATAGATGAAGTGGATGTGAAAATATTGAATTTTTTAATAGATAACGGACGTATTTCCTATGCTGACATTGCAAAAAGAGTAGGTATGAAGTCACCCTCTGTTATTGAGCGCATAAAAAGATTGGAATCAGAGGGCATAATCAAAGGTTATACTGCTGATATCAGTTATAAGCGGCTTGGCTACGACATTATGGCTTTTATAGGTGTTTCGGTTGACAATGCACAACACATATCTGATTTTGAGGACAATATGCAGCATTTTGATGATGATGTTGTGGAATGCTATCATGTAACTGGTGACTTTACAATGTTGCTCAAAGTGGTAACAAAGAATACATCAACATTATCTGCCCTGATAAAAAAAATAAGAAATATTTCTGGAGTCCAGAAAACCAACACTATCCTGGTATTTTCCTCACTGTTGAATAAAAAACGCTCAGTCTGATATATGAAAGTTTCGGTAATTATTCCGGTATATAACAGATGCGAGCTTTTAAAGGATGCAATAGAAAGTGTCTTTTTCCAAAGTTATAAAAATGTAGAGATAATAGTTGTTGATGACGGGTCAGATAGAGATATTCGTCACTGTTTAAAACCGTATATGCCCAAAATTAAATATATCCGACTTGTTAGAAATTTTGGGGTCAGCCATGCAAGGAATGTCGGTATTGAAAACGCATCAGGAGAATTTATTGCTTTTCTGGATTCTGATGATCTGTGGATGCCTTCCAAGCTTTCCGAGCAATTGAATGTCATGATTAATGAGAATTACTTTGTATGTCACACTGATGAGTTTTGGTATAAAAAGGGGAGATTTGTAAATCAGGGGAAAAAACATAAAAAATATGGCGGACGTATATTCAGACACATTCTTGATATTTGCAGGATAAGCCCTTCTTCTGTTTTGCTCTCGAGAAAAGCTGTGGATGTATGCGGTAGGTTTAACGAATCGCTTGCGGTATCTGAAGATTATGATTATTGGCTCCGAGTGGCTTGTTCGTATGAAGTTGCTTATATCCCTCGAAAACTTGTGGTAAAGCGGTCTTTCGAAACAGATCAGCTAAGTATCCAGACTCCCTATATGGAGTATTATCGGCTTTTGGCTATTTCTTCTTTTTTGAGACAAAGGTTTTCAGATTTATGCTACAATGATAGGGTCACTGCAATAAAAGAGTTGTCCCGTAAATTTAATATTGTTAAAAACGGAGTCCGTCATCCCTGATAGTTTTTTTCTTTGAGTTTTGGGGTAACTTTCCTGTTGATATTTCTATGTTTTTAAGTTTAATATGAAGTTATGAAAGTGGTGAGTGTGGTTGGTCAGGGACATGCTGATGATATCTTAAATAACATAGCTGAAAAAGTCGGCAGTTTAGTCTCTTTTTTTGATTGTGTTCTTTTGACCGGTGGGTTGGGTGGTGTTATGGAATTTGCCAGCAAAGGTGCGAAAAGTAAAGAGGGTATTGTAGCGGGGATTGTCCCCGGCTATGACAAATGTGAGGCCAATAGGTACGTAGATATAGTTATTCCTTCCGGTATGGGGCACGCAAGGAATGTACTTGTAGTGTCTTCCGGAGATTTGCTTGTTTCCGTGGGTGGTTCTTACGGGACAGCGAGTGAAGTTGCTATTGCTTTGAAGTTAAATAAAAATGTAATAAGTTTTGCCTCACCTGTGGATCACGAGAAAAATTTTGTTAAAGAAGACATTTTTTTTAATAAACTTGAATTTTCATTGAGGTCATTATGACAGATGATTTTTTAGATAATGGCCTGATAGCTAAGTTTGAAAAAGTTCTGGGTACAAATAGAGAAAAAAGGAAACAGTCTGAGAAACTTCCCGGTTTTGATATGGAAGTTTTTCGGATATATCTCAATGAAATATCTAAATTCCCCGTGTTGACCAGAGAAGAAGAAAGAAGTTTGGCTGAAGCTGTGCATGACGGCGACAATCAGGCTAAGGAGTATATGATAAAGTGTAATCTTCGCCTGGTAATTTCCATAGCAAAGAAATACACCGGCAGAGGGATGAACTTAACTGATTTGGTTGAAGAGGGGAATATAGGTTTAATAAAAGCTGTGGAGAAATTTGATTACACAAAAGGTTTTAAGTTCAGCACATATGCAACATGGTGGATACGCCAGGCAATAGAAAGATCCCTTATTAACCAATGCAGAATGGTACGCATTCCTGTCCATATGACGGAAAATATTAATAAGGTATTAAAAGCTCAAACGGAGTTAAGTGCAAAATTAAACAGAGAACCTTCTGTTTTAGAGCTTTCCACTGAATGTAAAATGCCTCTTTCAATGATAAGAAAGGTTTTTGACGCTATGAAACAGGATACTTCTCTTGATATGCCAATTGGTGAGGACGATAATAGCTCTTTGCATGAGCTGATCAGCGATGATGAGCAATCAGTCGATCCATATGTTATTATAGAAAATATAAGCAAAAAATCACTTATTATGAGGTGGTTGGATTGCTTGAATGAAAATGAAAAATATATTATTATCAAGAGATATGGGTTGGATGATAATGAACCAGAAACTTTGGAAGCTATTGGGAATACAATGGGGATTACCAGAGAAAGGGTAAGGCAAATAGAAAAGAGAGTACTTGGTAAGTTAAAAAACCTTATATCCACTAAAAATATAGATGTGGAGGAAATATTATGAGTTGCGCTAATGTTCCTTATTCTGAGTTGGAAAACAGGCTCAGCAGATTTAGAAGCAATATGGACAGCCTCAATCCTGAATGGAAAATTTGCGCTATATTTAGTAAGATTAACCAGTTTTATTTTACAGGTACCATGCAGAACGGCGTATTGATAATTCCAAGGGATTCGGAAGCGATTTTTTTTGTCAGAAAAAGCTATCACAGGGCATTAGAAGAATCAGAGTTTCCTAGTATAATACCTATTAAAAGTTTTCGCGAAGTTGCCGGAAAAATAAATACTGACAGCAATGTTGTATACGTGGAAAAAGAATCACTCCCACTTGCTCATTTTGAAAGGTTTAATAAGCATTTTGGTTTTAGAGATACGGCTTCGCTGGATATCGCTCTGTTGAAAACAAGGGCTTTGAAAAGTGATTTTGAGGTGGATTTGATAAAAAAAGCCGGTGAAATCCACTATGAAGCAATGGAGAAAAAAGCTCCTGCTCTGCTATCTGAAGGTGTATCTGAAGCTGAGTTTGGTTCTGAACTGCTCAGAGAAATGATCAGGCTCGGGCATCATGGAATTACACGATTGGGGACATATAATGCAGAACTTTATCTGGGTAATATCTCTTTCGGTGACAGCGGTAATTACTACAACTCTTTCGACGGTCCTGCTGGTCTGAGAGGCTTTTCCCCGGCTGTTCCGCTGTTGGGCAGTTTTGAAAAGAAACTGCAAAAAAACAGCGTGGCTCTGGCTGATACAGGCTGTTGCTATTGCGGGTACTATACTGATAAAACAACAATATATTCATTGGGCAAAATACCGGATATTGCTTATGACTATCATAAAAAATGTGTGGAAATCCAGAATAAAACTGCTGAATTGATGAAACCGGGAGAAACAGTGAGCTCCGTATATGAAAAGGTCACAAAAATGATAGATGATGATTTTAATAAAGATTTTATGGGGTTTGGCCCGAATAAGGTTAAGTTTCTCGGGCATGGTATTGGTCTTGTGATTGACGAATATCCTGCCATTGCAAAGGGGTTTGATGAAGAAATACGTGAAAACATGGTTTTTGCTATTGAGCCTAAAAAGGGCATCGAAGATTTCGGCATGGTGGGAATAGAGAATACGTTTCTTATCACCGATAAAGGCGGTGTTTCACTGACAGGCGATAAGGATGAAATAATAAAGGTTGATTAGCGGTTAAGGGTGAAGTGATGAAGAGTGTTTTAATAAATGCGAGTCCCAGAGCGGAAGGCAATTCATCTTTTGTGATAGATTCTTTAAAAGAAGCTTTTGCCGGCGGTGTTAAGACAGTTAAAATAAATGAGCTGAACTTTGCTGGTTGCCAGGGATGTAAAAAATGCAGGCAGCATGATGATTTCTGCGTTTTGAATGATGATATGAATAATCTTTATACTGATATGAGGGATGCCGATATCATTGCGGTGGTTTCGCCCAATTACTACGGTTTTGTAACGGGGCATCTGAAACTGTTTATGGACAGATGGTACTGTATGAAGGATAAAAGAGGTATTTCTAGGTTCAAGGATAATGCAAAAGTGTTTTTTGTGTTAACTCAAGGATCGCCAGATAGAAATCACGGGGAAACTGCAGACAAATGGATGAAACGTGTTTCAGAAGCTTTCGGGATGAAGTATTTTAGCTATATTATCCCTGGCTGCAATGCTGATACCAGAGACATGGTAAAAATGAAAATTGCTGATGTTAAGATGCATCTGAAAATGATTTTATAGGACATTCCATGATCAGACCGATAATATATGATAATAATATTTTAAAGTTACTTGACCAAAGAAAGCTTCCCTTTGATCAAAATTATTGTGAGTGTAAGGATTTAGAGGGCGTTGTTGAAGCTATTAAAAAAATGAAAGTCCGAGGAGCACCTGCTATCGGGGTTGCTGCTGCGTTCGGTTTTTATTTCGGGATAAAAAACGGTATAAGCGCTGATGAGGTTTACAGGATGCTTTTTGATACAAGGCCGACTGCTGTTAATCTCAAGTGGGCGCTTGACAGGATGAAAGATTCTTTTGAAAAATATGGAGAACGTTATCTTGAACAAACGGCGATGGAAATTTTTGATGAAGATATTAAGACCAATAAAAAATTGAGCTCCTACGGGGCGTCGCTTTTTAAAAGCGGGGAAAATATATTGACTCACTGTAATGCCGGTGCTCTCGCTACTGCAGGTTACGGTACTGCACTCGGTGTTATTCGGAGTGTTTTTTGTAACACAAAAAATATTCATGTCTATGTAGATGAAACACGCCCTTTCTTTCAGGGAAGCAGACTTACATCGTTTGAGTTGCATGAAGAAGGAATTGATCATACGGTCATTTGTGATAATATGGCGGGTTTTCTTATGAACAGAGGGATGGTTGATAAAGTGATTGTGGGTGCTGATCGTATAGCTTGCAACGGAGATACCGCAAATAAAATAGGGACATACCAGCTTGCTGTATTATCCGATTATCACAAAATCCCTTTTTATATTGCTGCGCCGGTTTCCTCCATTGATTTTTCCTTAAACAGCGGTGAAGAGATCCCCATTGAATACAGGGATACAAATGAAGTGGCATTTTGCGGAGATAACAGAATTGTCCCTGATGGTATTGATATTTTAAATCCAGCCTTTGATGTCACTCCGCACCATCTGATTACGGCTTTTATTACTGAAAAGGGTGTTTTTCAGTCTAACGATATAAAAAATATTCAGAGGAGGTAGCTATGGGTGTCAGCTACAGAGAGCTTGGACTTGTTAATACCAGAGGGATGTTTGCCAATGCATTTAAAGGTGGTTACGCCATTCCGGCTTACAATTTCAATAATCTGGAACAGCTTCAGGCTATTATACAGGCGTGTGTGGAAACGAAATCTCCTGTTATTTTGCAGGTGTCCAAGGGTGCGAGGGAATATGCAAATGCCACGATGCTAAGATATATGGCTATGGGAGCCACTGAACTTGCCAAAGAGCTTGGCGGTGATATTCCCATCGCTTTACATCTTGACCACGGCGGTGATTTTGATATTTGCAAATCTTGTGTGGACAACGGTTTCTCTTCCGTGATGATAGACGGTTCTCATCTGAGCTTTGAGGAAAATGTTGAGCTGACCAAGCGTGTTGTAGATTATGCTCATCAGTTTGATGTTACCGTTGAGGGTGAATTAGGTGTTTTGGCCGGTATTGAGGACGATGTTTCTGCTGAAAAATCCCACTATACGAACCCCGAAGAGGTGGAGGATTTTGTTAATAGTACCGGTGTGGATTCTTTGGCAATCTCCATTGGCACTTCCCACGGAGCGTATAAGTTTAAAGTAGCTCCGGGTGAATCGGTCCCACCCTTGAGGTTTGATATTCTGAAAGAAGTGGAAAAGCGGCTTCCCGGATTTCCCATTGTTTTGCACGGGGCTTCATCTGTCATGCAGGAATATGTGGATATTATTAATAAATATGGCGGCAAACTTGAAAATACAGCGGGTGTTCCCGAGGAGCAGCTGAGAAAAGCGGCAAAAAGTGCAGTCTGCAAAGTAAATATTGACAGTGACGGTCGTTTGGCTTTTACAGCAAAGGTCAGGGAATTTTTGTATAACAATCCTGAAGTGTTTGATCCAAGGAAATATTTAAAGTCTGCAAGAAGTGCACTGATTGACATGTATAAACATAAAAATATAAATGTTCTGGACAGTGCAGGAAAAGCCTGAGAAGGTGTCAATAAAGGGTTTAAAGAAAAGTGACAAAAAGTATTTTGAATTTTTCTTAACTTTTTTCTAAAAAGTATTTGACAAAGGTGTATAGATATACTATAAGTTTCATCCGCTGCAAGGGAGCTCGCAAGGTGTTTTTTTAGTAAGTTTTTAAGCGAGTTAGTGCTGCAGTGTTTCAGTTTTAGAGGAATTATAAATTTAGATAATAAGATTTTTGTAAGATATAGAATAAGAGATGTTTGAAAACAGAATAGGCCGATCTGTGATGAGAGATATATAAGTTAGTTAAGAGTTTTGGATGGAGAGTTTGATCCTGGCTCAGAACGAACGCTGGCGGCGTGCTTAACACATGCAAGTCAGGGGGAATCCACTCTTCGGGGTGGTAGTACACCGGCGCACGGGTG
>DDHP01000002.1:0-6791 GCA_002338145.1 Deferribacteraceae bacterium UBA1873
ATTACCGGAATAATCACCACCTGATTCGACGTTTTTGTTTTGTATGTTGTCATTTTCCGCCATTTATTTCTCCTTCAGTCTATCTCCGGATTCGATTAACTCCACATCTGTCAGAACCAATTTTTCGCCTCCGCTCAGACCGCTTAAAACCTCAACTTTATTGCCGATCTCTCTGCCAAGCTTCAGAATGCGCATTTTTGCCTGATCTCCTTCCTTTATTATGACTGCGTTCAACTGTCCAACCTGCTTCACCGCCGATCTTGGTATAAAAACACCTTCGTTTTGTCCTTCCGCAACCATCACCTTCACATACGCACCTGCAGGGAGTATATCCTTGGCAGTGGTTTCAACAGTAAATTTTCTGGAACCGGGCATTATCTGACTGGATTTATTTTTTATGACCGCAGTAAAAGACATATTTCCCGACGGATAACTGATTGTCACATTATCGCCGACGGAAACATTATTAAACAGACGCTCTCCGATTTCTGCTGCAACAATTTTCTCATTGGTGCCGATTTTCAGCACAGCATTCCCGGGAGAAGCGAGATTGCCTTCTTCCGAAAGTTTTTTCAGTACCACACCGTCAAAGGGCGCTTTTATTTTCTTATAATCAATATAAGATTGGGTTTCAGATAGCATAGCTTTGGACTGTTCTATTTTTGATCCGGCCTGATTTAATTTCTTTTCGGCCAGATTTATATTTTCGACAGCTATATCATATGACTCCTTAGCCGATAAATATTCGGACTCAACCTGGTCATATTTCTGCTGACTCACACTCTCACTTTTGAGGAGTCTTTTATATCGCTTATATGTCTTTTCAGCCAGGTTAAACTGGGCTTCTGCCTTCCTTTTTTCCATCTGCGCCATTTTCAATCCGGACTCAGCTTGTTTCAAACCTATACGTGCCTCTTTCAACGCACTTTCCGCACGTTTAACCCTGGCACTCAATTCGTCACTGCTGATACTGACAAGTACATCATTTTTACGAAAGGAATCACCGATATCAACACTTATACTCCGGATATACCCCATAATTTTAGGCATCAGCATAACCGTTTTATCACTGGTAACCGTTCCTGAAAAAGTGATTTTTGCTGCTCTGACTTCTTTATTAACAGCCATAGTTTCAACTGTGAATTTATCCGGCTTATCATATTGTGTCGTTTCATCTTCAGTTTTGGCATTTGAACAGGATACAACCGTCACAGCCAAGAACATTAAAAAAATACCCATCCAACTTCTCATTTATCTTCCCCCTGAATTTTTATTCAAAATACCAGAATTTAACAATAACTTAGCTCTGCCGGTTATATGTTCATATTCAGCCATATACATATTAAGCTCCGCCTCTCTCACATCGACTTCTCTGTCAAGCAGTTCGGTGATTTTCACCAGACCTTCCTTAAATCTGTTCAGAGTGATGGATAATGCTTCATAAGCTGCTTCAACCTGTTTTTCAGCAGCCTTAAGTTTTTTTCGTGCGGCTTTTACACTGTAATAGGCGTCTTTTACCTGGGATTTTATTTCACGTTCTTTATCCTGTTTCATATTAAGCGTATACAGATAATCGCTTTTATTTTCTCTGACTTTGTTGTAATCGGTAAAACCGTTAAAAAGATTGAACGAAACCTTTGCTCCGAATGTTGCTCCTTCAGCCCCTCTATTCGTAAATTCACTTTCATTCCATTTATAATTAGCAAAAAGTGACACTTCAGGAAGAAAATTAAATTTAGATTTTTTGGTTTCAAGCTCAGCTATGTTAAGTAGCTTATCAAGTGCAAGCAAATCTTCCCTGCTGCTGGAAGCGGTTTGCAGATATTTATTCAGTGATTTATCTGTTTTGAAAGAAGGGTTCTCCCAAACAATGTTAATTTCCTCATCAATCCCAAGCAATTGCTGTAGTCTACTTTGTGCAACTTCAACCTGTTTCTGCGCCTCGCTTATTTCGCTTTCGTTTTTTAGCAGATGAGTTTTGGCAACCATGAGATCGCTTTTTACAACCATCCCGTTTTCATAAAAATTCTTTGTCAGGTGATAATATCTTTTTGTCCTTTCATATGACTTTTTTGTAACTTCAAGCGCTTTTTCTGCCAAAGACAGCCCGAAAAAAGCTTTGGTATAATTATAAAGAACCTCTTGTTGAATTCTCTCAGATGTCAGCTCCGCAATATCACTGATTCTCGATGCCTGTTTTATCCCGAAATATATTTTTCCTTTCATAAATACCGGTTGAATCACTTCCACTTTTGTCTCATAATTTTCAATTCTGCCAGGATCAGGCAGCTCATTATTAAAGTAATCCATATCAAACTCACCCTGAGCCATCGTTGAAAAAGCAGCCGTTGCAGGCTCGTCAGTATTGGTATATGTTTCCGAAATATTGATATCAGGCAGATACCCGCCTTTGGCCTGATAATATCTATACTCAGAAGATTTCACCTTCGCTTTATAAGCCTGAATAAGATTATTATTTTTCAGAACCAGCTCTTTGCCTTTTTGATAGTCAAGCTGAAGAGCAAAGGAAGTAGTTGCAAATAAAATCAAGCAAACAACGAAAAACCTTCGCATCATTCTTCCTCCATCAGTAAATCAACGATTTTTGCTATTTTTTCATCTGTTAAACTATAACAGATTTCGTGCCCGTCCCGCACACCTTCTACAATACCGAGATTCCTGAGAAGAGCCAAGTGCCTGCTTATTGTCGCCTGAGGCAGTCCCAAGCCTTTGCAGATTTTTGTCACATTGCATTCCTTTTTTGCCAGTCCCATAACAATCCTGAGACGGACGGGATGTCCGATTGCTTTAAATTTATTTGCATATTCTTCCAGCATATCAACCTCCATTAAATCATATACAAATATACATATATTCGTATATTTGTCAATCATTATATTTTCTGCACAACAATCTCTGGAAGTTGAATAAATTGTTTATGCGGAAAGTATAACTACAAAACTATACCTATACCTTTACCTTTACCTTTACCTTTACCTTTGCCTTTGCCTTTACCTCTGCATCTTATTTAAAGGGCGGAAGTTTAGTAAAACATTTTGTCATTTTTTGACTAAGATGTTAAAACAAAGCTGTAAACTTAAAATGAAGGATAGAATTATGAGAAAATACACGTTCGAACCTATAGGTGTTTTTTACACCGATACGGCTGAGATCCCCAGGCATTGGAGCGTATCAGAAGAGAAGGGCAGAATAGTACTTGAGGAAAAATATAAAGAAGGGATTACAGATTATTCTCCCGGAGATAAAATCATGGTAATTTTCGTTTTCCACAAAAGCCCGGAATTTTCTGCCCGGAATCTCAGGACAAAACCTCCTCACAAAAATGAAGAAAGAGGCGTGTTCAGTATCTGCTCACCGGTAAGGCCAAACCCGCTGGGAATCTCTGTTCTGAAAATTACAAAAGTTGAAAATAATATAATCTATGTACAAAACATAGATATGCTGAATGAGACCCCGATTTTAGATATCAAACCATTTATCCCCGCCGACAAATAGGAATGTTAGCTTTTTTTCCTGCGATCCGTAACGGTTTCTCCGCCTATCCCCCAGTTATCCGTCTCCACTTCATCAATAACCACTACAGTCGTAGCGGGATTTTTATCCAGCACTTTCACGAGGAGCTCAGTAGCCCCTTCAATAAGCTCTTTCTTCTGTTCTTTTGTAGCTCCGTCCTTTGTGATTTTAATGTTTACAAACGGCATATGCTCTCCTTTGTACTTTATTTTTAAGAAAAAAAAGAAAAATTATACCCACAACAAGAAACCCGGAAGACAACAGCAAAGGATAAGTAAAACTATCATATTTATCAGAAAGATATCCTGCAACAACAGGGCCGATCATCTGACCTCCGCTAAAAAAAGTAGTAAGAATTGCAACGGCCTGCGTAGATCTTTCAACCCACAACTCTTTCCCGTAAGTCACACTCAGAGAAGTAATACCCATAAATGTACCACCAAGAGCCACAGCAACAATAAAAACTGATAATACGTTTTGCAAAAGGACAAACAATACCAGCCCTGTTAGCTGAATTGTAAAAGCGCTTAAAAGAGCAACGATAAAATTTTTAACCCTGGCAATATAAAGCCAAAAAATAGTTGATGGTGCGGCAAAAACTCCCACGATCACCCATCCTGCATAAGAAACGCTTTCATAGACCATGTAACTTTGTGCAGCAGAAACCAAAAAGGTTGCTATTACAACATACCCAAATCCTTCCATTAAATATGCAATACAAAGAAGCCAAAATTCTGTGTGTCTTTTTTTATATACTGCACCACCATCTGTATCTGTAGTTTCTTTTTTCTTTACAAACTCGGGGGCAGATTTTATCCAAAAGACAGCATAAAAGCTAAACACAGCTGCCGTAATTCCGGTAAAAATCCAAGTCCCCCGCCATCCACCTATAAATCCGAAAAACGGTACAAGAAGACCGCTTAATGCAATCCCAAGCCCAACCCCGCTGTAATGCCACCCCATAAATTTGACCGCATTTTGGGAAACAAGATAATCAAAAAGCATGGAAGTGGACAATATAAAACCGGAGGCACTCGCAAAACCTGCAATAAACCTCAATATATGCCATATCGCAAAGTTTGTGGTTAATCCCATAATTATTGAAGTAAATACGATTGCCACTAACGATAAAACAAAGATAATGTAACGCATTTTATTAAAGAAGATAAACAGTACGGTTCCTGCCAGATATCCGAAATAATTGCTGGATGCGACTGCACCGGCCAGCGTATCACTCATACCGGTACCTGCCTGCATATATGGGATGATAGGCGTATAAGCGAATCTGCCCAAACCCATAAATACTGCAAGACTTGCCGTTCCGGCCATTAATGTAAAAAAATTATCTCTAAATCCCGTTTTCATTTTAATATACTATTAAAATATATTTCACTAAGCAAGCATTTATAATTTTATAACCTTGTTATTTTATTTGTTTTTTCTGAATATTATGTTAAAATTATTAATAAAGGAGGATTTATATGCTGAAATTAATCAAACATTCACAGGCTGAAAACTATGAGCCCGAAAAAGATTGGAAGAGAACAAGCCTTTGCAACGAAACGGATATATCAATTGAGCATTTTGTTAAACCGCCAAAGCACTCTTCACCCAGACACAAACATTCAAATGCACAGGTTTTGTACGTGCTTCAGGGAAAACTATCGGTAGTGGACTCAAACAACAATACCGAATATGTGGAAGAGGGAGACTGTATATATATCCCCGGCGACGAATCCCATATCGTCACCAATGAACTGGATGATATATCAGCAGGACTTGACATATTTGTTCCTGGCAGATCATTCGACTTTTGGCTTAAAAAGTAGAAAAAGGAGGTAACTTATGAGTACTGTAAAAGATATTCTGTCCAAAAAAGAGAACCAGGTTTATACCGTCTCTCCGGAGAAAACCGTTTTCGAAGCACTGAAGATTATGAGTAATGAAGACATCGGTGCATTGATAGTTACAGAAGGAAACAGTGTTATAGGAATTTTTTCTGAAAGGGATTATGCGAGAAAAGTTATCCTTAAAGGTAAATCATCAAAAGATCTCAAAGTTTCCGACATTATGACAACAAACGTTTTATTTGTAACACCCAAAAACACCGTGGAAGAATGCATGGCATTAATGACAGAAAAACGTATCAGACACCTGCCGGTTCTGGAAAATAAAAAATTAACAGGACTTGTATCCATAGGCGATATTGTAAAACAGGTTATTTCCGATCATAAGTTTACCATTAAAGAGCTGGAAAAATATATTTCCGGAGATATTGCTGGATAAAACTGAAAAACACGCTCCCACTATATTTCAATGCCCCAAAAGCTTCTTATACCGAAGCCTATAATAAATGTCAGCAATGCAACTCCGAGGCTTATAGTGCTCATTTCAGTAAAACGTTTGATAAAATTAAAATCTTTGGCCACTGAAACGTAAAAGTTAAAAAATGCTATTATCAGTATAGCTATGACAAGCGTTGTAAGCAGAGACAGAAAAGGATTATGCATCAGCAGATATGGTAATATTAACAAAAAAACTGTTAATATATAAGCTGTACCCGTATAAATAGCAGATTTAACAGCATATTTTTTGCTGCTTTCTGCTGCGGTTGAAAGATATTCCGAAGCTGCCATAGAAAATGATGCCGCAATGCCTGTAATAAGACCGGCAAGTGCGATAAGATCGGCATTTTGCAATGCAAAAGTAAATCCTGCAAGTGCTCCGGTCAGCTCAACCAGAGCATCATTCAGCCCCAGCACAAGGGAGCCGATATATTCCAGTCTCTCCTCTTTAATCATATTAAGCAGCGTATGTTCATGCTCATCCTCTTCCTGTTTAATATCAACAGCTTCAGGAAGAATTTCGCCAAGTTTCTCATAAGCTTTTACCGCTGCTTCCTCCCCTTTTTCAAGCAGCTTAATTCCGAATGTCAGTCCAAAAATTTTTGTAATCCAGAAATAGAGAAAAATTTTAAAACTGTCCGGTTTAACATCTTTTTTCGTAACAGACTTTAAAAATTTGTAATGTCTCAGTTCATCTTCAGCTATATCTTTTAAAACCTGTTTATTCTGCTCATCTTTCAACCCGTCAGCTATTTTGTGATACAAAAAATACTCGGAAATTTCATTTTTTTGAGCATTTATCAATGAATTTTTCGTTTCCTGATCCAAATTTAATTGTTCCAAAGAACTTACCTCCAATTCAAAATAATATAAGACCTTTGAATAATGTATTCATATAAATTTTACCCCCTC
>DDHP01000002.1:7093-10789 GCA_002338145.1 Deferribacteraceae bacterium UBA1873
GCATCTGAGATCTCTCCGCTCCACTCCGCTCCGGTCGAGATGAAATTTGATACTTGTCAGGGCGAGTGGAACGAAGTGGAACCGCGGAATCTCTTCTATATAATATATGCGTATCAGCTTAGTCAACAAACTTTTTATTTGACATACAATCAATTTATCCAACCATAATCATCCTTGACCGCCGTTAGATGTGTTAAATACCCTGACTGCCTTCACTACTTCAACTTCACGTATTAAGAGAAAATATTGTCAAATTACATAAATGCGTAAATTTTTCAGCCATTTTTTTCTTTCCTTCTGTTATTTTATGATTAGCGCAGGATTTTTATTAATAATTTATTCTCCAAATACTTTTCTTTTACTGACAAGTCTGTTTGTGGTGGGATTAGGGCTCGGATAGGCAGTTCCCAATATCTTCACAGAAGCTGTAAACAGTGTGCCGGACGGCTACGGCGTAGCAGCTATGGGATTTATTACTCCTTCTATATACCTGGGGCAGTTTTTCAGTCCCATTATAGTTGACTTCATTTATAAATTGGCCGGATTGAATGATACAAAAGGACCCTTTATTGTTGTATTCATTTTTTCACTGATAACATGCGTCGTCGTTACTCTTTTCAACTCCAAAACATCCCGAAAAAGATTATCTTAAAAGCAGCCCTTTTTCGAGGTCTTTTTTTGCCTGCTCTCTAAGTTTATAGTGCTGTTTTTTACCTGTGGCAGTCATAGGTAGTTCTTCAATAATTCTATAGTACCGAGGCCTTTTATACGCAGGTATCATAGGATGCTTTTTTATGAAATCTTTAAGTTCATCCAATGAAATATTCTCATCTTGTCCCACCACATAAGCAACAATACTGTTACCCCGTTTTTCATCATAAACACCCACCACAGCACAATCACTAACCAAATCGCATTCGTTAATAGCTTCTTCAATCTGAGAGGAGTATATGTTTTCCCCACCCACATTTATCATATCATCTTTACGTCCTCGTATGTATATGTATCTTTTTGAATCCCAAACGGCAAGATCTCCTGTATAAAACCAACCTTTATAAAACTTCCGCTTCACCTCTTCCGGTTTCTTAAAATAGTCCATTGAAGTTTTAAATGTCTGTATTATAACCTCGCCCACTTCTTCACTATTATTGGCCACTGTATCATCCGGTTCGGCAAACTGCTCCTCATATACCTTCACCACTCTTATTGAATCAAAAATACATGATTTACCAGCTGAACCGGCCATCTCAGGTAAATCTTCCGGCTTGAGCAGTGTATTCCAAAACGTCTCAGAAGTACCATATCCATTATATACATTAGGTGTGAATACTTCCTGCATTTTTCTGCATAATCTTTTTTCCAGCGGCGCTCCCATACTTACAACAGCTTTTAATGCACTCAGGTCAATTTTCTTTTTCTCCTGCTCTTCAAGCAATAATGCAAACATAGTAGGGACACCAATTACAACTGAAACAGAGTATTTATGAATTATATTGAGTGCTTCTTTCGGCAAAAATCCCTTCATAGCAATTATAGAAGCGCCAACATATAGTCCGGGATTAGGACCTCCAATGTACATTCCACCCCTGTGAAACCAGGGGGATAAATTCAAAAGGCGGTCTTTCTCACTTAATCCCAAATGCATTATAGCATCATGTGCAGTTAAAATTTCATTTATATTGTTTAAAGGCACACCTTTAGGCAAACCTGTGGTACCGGAAGTGTATAATCTTGTTATTTCTTCAAATGCATTTGGAGTAAATGTTGTATTTGGTTCTTTTGGAGCAGAGTCATCATATAACTTTGAAAAATCCGGAGATTTTATTTTGAAGCTATGCTCCGGTTTATAACGCGAAATTTCCAGAGCTTTTTCACTCTCATCAGCAAAAGCTTCATCATACAAAAAAATTTTGGGACGTGAATCCTCCAGGATTAATGCCGTTTCCCCCGATGCCAGTCTGAAATTAATAGGGCAATTTATAGCCCCAATCTTTTGACATGCAAGATAGATAAAAGCAAACTCAGGACAGTTAACCAACTGGTAAATCACAACATCTCCGGCAGATACCCCTTTGGATAAAAAAGCGTTTGCAAACCTGTTTGCAGCCTCATTAAGCTGCGCATATGTCCATACCTCACCACTTTCCGCATCGATTAAAGCGGTATAGTTAGGGTATCTTTCAACATTGCGCATGAAGTTTTTTATGTAAGTAAAGTTTTCCTCAAAAAATTTCCTGAATCTTTCAACATCATAACTACTCATCGCAACCTCCCATAGTTTAATCTGTCCATCTCTTTATTATTAAAGAGCCGTTAGTGCCACCAAAGCCGAATGAGTTTTTCATTGCATAATCTGCATTAATCTGTCTACAAGCATCACGTACATAATCCAAATCACAATCTTTGTCATAATTTTCCAGGTTCATGATGGGAGGAATAGTGTTTTCTGTAAGAGATTTAATGGTAAAAATCGTCTCCACAATCCCTGCCGCAGCCCACATATGCCCGAGCGCAGATTTGTTAGCTGTTATAGGAATCTTGTAGGCTCTGTCTTTAAATACCTTTTTTATTCCTTTTGTTTCAACAAAATCATTGCTTGGCGTTGAAGTGCCGTGAGCATTAATAAATCCAATATTTTCATAGGATATACGTGCATCACTTAAGGCTGACTCCATACATTTTGCCACACTTTCAGCATCCTGATTCTGTGCAGTAGGATGATAGGCATCGCATGTGGAACCAAAACCGCAAATTTCAGCATATATTTTTGCTCCTCTTTTAAGTGCATGTTTCCGGGATTCCAAAATAAGACTGCCAGCCCCTTCAGAAGGGATAAAACCGCACCTTTGAGCATCAAAAGGTCTGGAAGCTCTCTCAGGCTCCAAATTCCATTTATCTCCAACTGTTGCCCCGAGCCTCTCCAACCCTGCCATAATTGCCGGAGTAATTCCGGCTTCCGAAGCTGTCACTACCGCCAAATCTATTTCTTCATACTTTATCATTTTATATGCAAGTCCTATTGCATTTGTACCCGAAGAGCATGCCTCCTGCAAAAAACGCTGCGGACCTTTGGCATTGTACATAGCGGCAACAAAACCGGCTGAGGTATTTACAGACTGATTAACTATAAAAAATGGGGATATTCTTTTTATATTTCCTTCATTATATAACTTAAAATTATGTTCAAACGTTGAGGGTGTCCCCAATGCACTCGCACCTATTACAGAAAATCTATACGGATCATTAACGGAAAAATTTTCAAGATCTGCATCCTTTACCGCCATAATTGAAGCTACCTGGAAAAATTGCTGCATCCTGTCCAGACGTTTTGCCATCCTTTTGTCAATAAAATCGCCCGGATCAAATCCTTTTACTTCACCGGCAATGCTGCATTTTATAAGAGATGGATCGAAAAGAGTGATTGTGGATATACCTGAAACACTGCTTTTAAGATTATGCCAACTTTCAGTTAAATTTAGACCAAGAGGAGTTATTGCCTGCATTCCGGTAACTACAACCCGCATATGCTTGAACTCCGATGAATATTAAAATACTGTTCCATGCTTAATGTTATTATGGGGAAAAAAATTTGTCAACTAATAAGGTAGTTAGGGGTAGTTGGGACGCAAGCCGCGCATACAACATTTTAAATCCATCTTCTAAATTAATCAAAAAAAGCATTATAAAATTACGTTA
>DDHP01000082.1:0-790 GCA_002338145.1 Deferribacteraceae bacterium UBA1873
GGTTATTCTAGGAGTAAGTGTTTTATTTTATTAAGTTTTGCCTGGTAATCCTTTCTGGAAGTTACAAAATGTCTATATTCTTCAGGATTAATATCAATATAATTTGTAAAATTGCATACATTACGCTCTGATTCATACAAGTATTCTCGATATGAAGAATATAGCCATTCCTCAGGAGTTGGCACTAACTTGGAAGAAGTCGGATTAAGATGAATATATCTTGTCAAATGTAGCAACTGCTCGTCCGATTCAACATGCGCGCTTTTAAATCTCCCTTGCCACAAAGGTCCTTTTCTGCTGTTCTTATTGTTAAAATACCTCGTATAGCTGTCCAGGATATTTTTCATATAAGTGGATATACCTTTATCTTTCTTTTGAACAAGCAGAAAATGAATATGTGTAGGCATGAGACAGTAAGCGACTAAATCCACTATAGTATCTTCAGAGTGAGTATACTTTTTGAGATACTTATCTTTATTTTTAATACGTACGTATTCAGAAAATCTGGCAGGTCTCTTTTCATAACCATAAAATTTCATCATTTCTATCATTCTGTGAAAATCGGCAACGCTCCTGAATATTTCGTATCCGGCTATGCTTTTTGTGAATACATGATAAACATGATTTGTAACAAGCGGATGTTTTCTCATAAAATGCTCCTGCACAGCCAATCTCACACTTCGTAAGTGTGAGATTAGGTATCCTCAGTCAATAGGCATAAAATATACTTATTATCAGTTAGTTATATTATACAAGCTTTGATATATTTGTCAAATAAATCCTCACACTT
>DDHP01000082.1:984-2651 GCA_002338145.1 Deferribacteraceae bacterium UBA1873
ATCCTCACACTTCGTAAGTGTGAGGGAGGGGTAAGGGTAAGGGTTATCTGTTGGAATAGTTTTTTTCCAGCCATTTTTTATATTCGCCGCTGCGGATTGTTTCCACCCATTCACGATTATCCAGGAACCATTTCACTGTTTTTCTTAAGCCCTCTTCAAAGCTCATCTTTCGTTGCCATCCAAGCTCGTTTTTTATTTTGTCACAGTTTATGGCATATCGTCTATCATGTCCAGGGCGATCTTTTACAAACGTAATAAGCTCTTTATAACTTTTGAGTGATAAATTATTAGCTTTGAGATTTAAATTATTGTGAATTGGGCATAATTCCTCTAATAGCTCACAAAGTTTTTCTACAAGCTTAAGATTTGTCCACTCATTTTCACCGCCGATATTATAGGTTTCGCCTGTTTTTCCCTTTTCAAGTATCTTCCAGACAGCGTCATTGTGATCATCCACATATATCCAGTCCCTTATATTCTGTCCGTCTCCGTATACGGGGAGCTGTTTGCCTTCAGTAATATTTAAAATCATTAAGGGGATAAGTTTTTCCGGAAACTGCAAAGGACCGTAATTGTTTGTGCAGTTGGATATTGTAATAGGTAGCCCATATGTATGATAGTACGATCTGACAAGATGGTCGCTGGATGCTTTGCTGGCAGAATAAGGGCTTCGTGGGTCATAGGGTGTTGTTTCATAAAAATAACCGGTATCGCCCAATGTGCCGTAAACTTCGTCGGTACTAACGTGGTGGAATTTAGTTATTGGTTGAGTGGAAGATTGGTTGAGTGGTTGAGTAGAGGACTCGTTGAGTGGAGGATTGGTTGAGTTGTTGAGCCAGTGTTTTTTTGCTGCTTCCAGTAGATTGAAAGTGCCTGTGATATTTGTATCGATAAATTCTTTAGGTCCGTGTATAGATCTGTCCACATGGGATTCCGCTGCAAAATGGACAACACTGTCCACATCATACTTTTCAAAAACATTGTAAACATCTTCAAAATTACAAATATCAACATGCTCAAAAAAATATCTGTCCCTAAATTTTTCCTCTATGTCACTCAGATTCATTGGATTTGCCGCATATGTAAGCTTGTCCACATTTATGATTTTTCCTTTAAAATCTGTCTTTTCAAATATATACCTGATAAAATTAGATCCGATAAAACCGTAACCACCGGTAATTAGCATAGTCTGAGTATTAAATTCACTCTTATTACCCATTGTCCTCTCCTTTTATAGATAAATATTCTTCCAGATACCTGTCTATTGCATCTTTCCAATGAGGTATTTCTTTTCCAAGTGTCTCTTTGATTTTTGTACAGTCCAGCTTACTGTATCCGGGTCTCTTAGCCGGCAGATTAAAATCTGCAGTCTTTGCACTTCCAAGCTCACCCTTCCAGTCAATTTTTTTCAGTACATACTCAGCCTGGTCATACTTGCTTGCCACCCCGTCATTTGAGAAGTGATATAATCCGAATTTGTCTGTTTTAACAAGCAGCCATGAATAATAAGCCAAATCATATGAATAAGTCGGCGCAGATATCTGATCATCCACAATATTCAATTCATTTTTTTTCTTTGACCATTCGATTATTTGTGTATTAAAGTTTTTATTAGCCAAACCGAAAAGCCAGGAAGTCCTGATAATATAGCTCTTGTCATAACAGCT
>DDHP01000018.1 GCA_002338145.1 Deferribacteraceae bacterium UBA1873
TTACAGAAATTGTGGAGTAATAGAGGTATATAATGGCTGAACAAAAAATACGTATAAAGCTGAAGGGTTATGATCACAAGATACTTGATAAAGCGGTAAAAGATATTGTGAATACTGCAAAAAGGACAGGTGCGCAAACGGTAGGTCCTATTCCGTTACCCACAAAAAAGGAAAAGTTTACTGTACTTAAATCACCGCATGTGAATAAAAAAGCCAGAGATCAATTTGAAATAAGAACGCATAAACGGCTGGTTGACATCTTTGAGCACAACCCGCAAACAATAGATGCGCTCATGAAGCTGGAACTTTCAGCCGGTGTGGATGTAGAAATAAAACTATAAAAGGTAGGGCAGGTCATGTTTAAGGGAATATTGGGAAAAAAAGTAGGAATGAGTCAGATTTTTACTCCTGAAGGTACAGTGATACCTGTGACAGTTATTGAGGCAGGCCCTTGTACTATTGTACAAAAGAAAAATGTAATCAATGACGGTTATAACGCTTTGCAACTGGGGTATCAAAAGATAACCAAAATGAAAAAAGTAACAAAACCCATGCAGGGACATTTTAAAAAGAACAATCTGGAGCCTTACAAAACGCTTAAAGAGGTGAAGGTGGGCAATCCTGATGAGTATGAAATAGGTCAGGAGATAAAGGTTGATGTCTTTGAAGAAGGTGATGTTGTTGATGTTCAGGGCAAGTCAATAGGCAAGGGCTTTCAGGGTGTGATGAAGCGATATAATTTTGGTGGTGGCCCCTCTACGCACGGCTCTAACTTTCACAGGGCACCAGGTTCCATTGGTATGTGTGAATTCCCCGGTGAAACGCCTAAAGGCAGAAAGATGCCGGGAAGAATGGGTGGAAAAAAAGTAACCACACAAGGATTAAAAGTAGTAAAAGTGATGCCTGAAAAAAATCTTTTGCTTGTCAAAGGGTCAATTCCAGGCCATAAGAATTCGACAGTATATATAAGAGAAACAACTAAGAAACAAAAAAGCAATTAGAGGTTGTTATGGCTAAAATGGATATTATCAACACAAAAAATGAAAAAGTCTCGGAAATGGATATATCTGAAAAAGTGATGGATTATCCCGAAAAACCGTGGCTTATACATGAAGTCGTTAAGATGCAGTTGTCCAGAAGAAGGGCAGGAACGCATGCAACAAAAAACAGAGCAAATATCACCGGTGGTGGAAAAAAACCATGGAAGCAAAAAGGGACAGGACGGGCAAGAGCTGGTTCCTCAAGATCACCACTATGGGTTGGCGGTGCTACTATATTTGGACCAACGCCAAGAGATTATTCCTATAAAATGCCAAAAAAGAAGATGAAGGCAGCCCTGAAATCAGCATTCGTTTCCAAGGTGAATAATGGAAATGTAATTGCTTTTGATAAGCTGACAACGGAAAATGGCAAAACTAAAGAAGCTGTTGAAATATTAAACACTGTAAATGCTGAAAGAAACGTACTTGTAATTTTTGAAGAATATGATGAGTCACTTATCAAGGCATTTCGTAATATCCCCTATGTGAAGCTTTTGAATGTACAAGGGTTGAATGTGTTGGATATTGTCCATGCACAAAGGATTTTGCTTACTGAAAAATGCCTTCAGACTATAATGGAGGTTCTGTCAAAATGATGTCAATTTACGATGTTATAAAAAAACCTTTGATTACAGAGAAAGCAGTGGATATGAAAGAAAAAAATAATCAAGTATCTTTTTCAGTGCATCCTAAAGCGAATAAAAAAGAAATTAAAAATGCTGTGGAAGAACTTTTTGAAGTAAAAGTCAAAGATGTTAAAACAATGAATTTTAAAGGTAAGAAAAAGAGATTCGGTTTAAATATTGGCAGAAGGGATGATTGGAAAAAAGCTGTAGTTATGCTTGAAGATGACCAAAAGCTTGAGTTTGTTTAAGAGAGGAATGATATGGGTATTAAAAAATATAAACCAACTTCACCGGGTGTTAGGTTTAGAACTAATGATGATTATTCAAATGTTACAACTGGAAAGCCTGAAAAATCATTAGTAACACGATTACCTAACAAAGCCGGCAGAAACAATCAGGGAAGAATAACAGTAAGACATAAAGGTGGCGGGAACAAACGTCTATACCGTGTTATCGATTTTAAACGGAATAAAGAAAATGTTCCGGGCAGTATAAAGACTATTGAGTATGATCCTAACAGAAGTGCCCGAATTGCGCTGGTTGCTTACGCTGACGGTGAAAAGGCTTACATTTTGGCTCCAATTGGGATGAAAGTAGGCGATACTGTAATGAGCGGGAGAGATGCTGATATTAAGCCCGGGAATGCTTTATTGCTTAAAGATATCCCGGTGGGTACAGTGTTGCATAACGTTGAACTGAGACCTGGTAAGGGTGGACAGCTGGCCAGATCTGCAGGTACTTACTCACAGTTGTTGTCTAAAGAAAAAGGGTATTGTCATGTACGCCTTCCATCCGGAGAAATAAGGCTTGTAAAGGCAGAGTGCAGAGCTACAGTGGGGCAGGTGAGTAATCCCGAGCATGAAAACCTTTCAGTTGGTAAAGCTGGAAAGAACAGGTGGTTTGGTATCAGACCCAGAGTGCGTGGCGTAGCAATGAACCCCATCGATCACCCTCATGGTGGTGGCGAAGGGCGTACCAGTGGAGGCAGGCATCCTGTAACGCCTTGGGGTAAGCCAACCAAAGGATATAAGACCAGGAAAAGGAATAAGCCTACAAATAAATATATAGTATCAAAGCGTAAGTAAAGGAGGACAAAGTGCCTAGATCCCTTAAAAAAGGACCGTTTATAGATGAGCATTTACTAAAAAAAGCTACAGTTGCCAAAGAGAAAGGTGATAAAAAAGTTATTAAAACATGGTCCAGAAGAAGTACAATTATACCTGAAATGGTGGGTTTGACTTTTGCCGTTCATAATGGTAACAAATTCATTCCTGTTTATGTGACAGAGAACATGGTCGGTCATAAGCTGGGGGAATTTGCATTGACACGTACTTTTCGCGGCCATAAGAAAGATGATAAAAAAGTAAAGAGATAGGTGGTTGGTCATGGATGTTCTAGCTAAAGGCAGATATGTAAGGGTATCTCCGAGAAAAGCTCGTCTGGTGGCAGATTTAGTAAGAGGAAAAAATGCGGAACAGGCTATTGATATTCTAAATTTTACTCCGAAAAAGGCCGCTAAAGATATTACGAAAGTAATAAAGTCTGCAGTATCTAATGCTGAAGAAAATCATGGCATTAGAGATGTTTCGGGACTAAAAATAAAAGAGATTAGAGTTGATGGCGGCCCGATTTTAAAAAGGTTTATGCCCAGAGCTTATGGAAGGGCGACAATGATTAGAAAAAAAACCAGCCATATAACTGTTGTTTTGTCGGAATAGTGGAGGTGAAATAGTGGGGCAAAAAGTTCATCCTGTTGGCATTCGGATAGGTGTTAATAAAAACTGGAAATCTGTTTGGTATGCAGGTAAAAGGGAATACAGAAAAAATCTCATGGAAGATATTAAGATAAGGGATTTTCTTAAAAAAAGACTGAAGCAGGCTGGAGTATCGTCTGTGGATATTGAACGAATGGGTTCAAAATTAAAAATAACTCTTAATACAAGCAGACCCGGAGTTGTAATCGGTAAGAAAGGATCTGAGATAGAAAAACTTAAGAAGGAACTCAACAAGTTTACTTCATCAGATGTTCAGGTTGGTATACGGGAAGTAAAAAAACCGGAAACCGATGCTCAGCTGATTGCAGATAACATAGCCTTACAACTTGTCAGACGGGTTGCTTTCAGAAGAGCTATGAAAAAAGCTGTATTACAAGCTATGAAATCAGGTGCTCAAGGGATAAAGGTTATGTCGTCCGGGCGTTTGGCAGGAGCTGATATGGCAAGGACTGAGTGGTATATTAAAGGAAGGGTGCCGCTTCAGACGTTGCGAGCTGATATCGATTACGGTTTTTCAGAAGCACTGACAACGTATGGGATCATAGGCGTTAAAGTATGGCTGTTTAAGGGTGAAATAATCGAAGAAAAGAATAAAAGTACTGCAGAGGTAGATTAATCATGTTAATACCTAAAAAATTAAAATACCGAAAACAGTTTAAAGGTCGCATTAAGGGCAAGGCTACCAAGGGAAACTCCATTGAATTTGGAGAATATGGTTTACAGGCCACCCAGAAGGGAAAAATCACCAGCAGGCAAATAGAAGCTGCCAGGATTGCCATTAACAGATTTCTGAGAAGAGGCGGGAAGGTTTTTATAAGAATATTTCCCCATAAACCTGTTACCCAGAGACCGGCTGAAACAAGAATGGGTAAAGGTAAAGGTGCTGTGGAGTACTATGTTGCGCCGATAAAAGAAGGTGCCATTCTTTATGAAGTCAGGGGTGTCTCTGAAGAAAGAGCAAGAGAAGCCCTGCGGCTTGCTTCACACAAATTGCCGGTAAAGTGTAAATTTGTTAGGAAATCTCAGGTTGAAGGAGGCGAGATATGAAGCCTTCAGATATTAGACAAATGAGCATCGCAGAAATCGAAAACAAAGAAAATGAATTGCGTGAAGATTTGTTTAGGTTAAAGTTTAAACTTGCAACCGGTGAGCTTGAAGATACTTCTAAAATAAAAATGACTCGTAAAGATATAGCCAGATTAAAAACCATATTGAATGAGAAGAAAAAGGCAGAGGTTTAATATGCAGGAGAGAGGCGAAAGAAAAGTAAGAAAAGGTGTGGTGGTCAGTGACAAAATGGATAAGTCTGTAACCGTTAAGGTTGAGGGGCTTAAGATGCATAAAAAATACCACAAATATGTTAAGCAAAGTAAAAAATTCAAAGTTCACGATCCTGAAAATGAATGTAAGGTTGGTGACATAGTGGAAATAATGGAAACCAGACCTCTGAGCAAAACAAAGAGATGGAGATTAGTGAAACTTTTAGAACGTCCGATCGGGGCAGCAGAATAGTACAATAGTTTAGGGGTATAGATATGATTCAGATACAGTCAAACCTAAAAGTAGCTGATAATTCAGGTGCTAGAGAAATACAGTGTATAAAAGTTTTGGGTGGATCCAAAAAAAGATACGGGAAGATTGGAGATGTTATAGTGGCCAGTGTAAAAGATGCAATCCCCGACAGCAACGTGAAGAAAGGGTCTGTTATTAAAGCTGTAATTGTCAGAACAAAAAAGGAAATGAGACGCAGTGATGGCACATATATAAAATTCGATGACAATGCAGCAGTTCTTATTAATAAAAATAACGAGCCTTTGGGTACCCGGGTCTTTGGTCCGGTGGCTAGGGATTTGCGTGCCAGAGGGTTTGTGAAAATAGTATCAATGGCCCCTGAAGTACTTTAGGAGGATAATGATGCATGCTATAAAGTATAAGCTTAAGAAAGATGATCCTGTTGTTGTTACCACAGGTAAAGACAAAGGCAAAAAATCAAAGGTCCTGAAAGTGGAGAAGAAAACAGGTAAGTTGTTTCTTGAAGATATTAATGTTGTAAAGAGACATACTAAGCCGAATCCAATGGATCCTGACGGTGGAATACATGAGAAAGAGATGCCTATTGATATCTCTAATGCTCAATATTATTGTAAAAGTTGCGATAAAGGCGTCAGGCTTGGTGTCAAAGTGCTTGAGTCAGGGCAAAAACAACGATATTGCAAATCCTGTGGTGAGATTGTAGATAAAGATTAGTGGAGAGGTAAGTAATGTCCGTCTTAAAAGAAAAATATAAAAAAGAAGTTGCTCCTTACTTAAAAGAAAAATTTGGGTATAAAAATGTTATGGAGATACCCAAAGTTGAAAAAATAGTTTTAAATATGGGTGTTGGAGAGGCCATTGGGAATTCGAAAATTCTTGAGCATGCTGTTAATGATATGATGCTAATAGGCGGTCAGAAACCAGTTGTGACTAAAGCTAAAAAATCTATAGCAGGGTTTAAGCTCAGGGAAGGTATGCCCATAGGTTGTAAAGTTACGCTGCGCGGAGAAAGGGCTTATGAGTTTTTGAACAGACTTGTAAATGTTGCACTTGCCAGGGTTCGGGATTTTTCCGGTGTGAACCCAAGATCTTTTGATGGCAGAGGTAACTTTGCTATGGGGCTTAAAGAGCAAATTGTTTTCCCGGAAATAAACTATGACAAAATTGATAAAATAAGAGGTTTTGACGTTATAATAACCACAACTGCAAAAACCGATGAAGAAGCCAGGGAACTTTTAAAGTCTCTGGGAATGCCTTTTGCAGAAGCTTAGGAGGAAAGTGTGGCAAAAACTTCAAAGTATTACTCAGCACTGAGAAAGAAAAAGTTTAAAGTAAGAGAATATAGCAGATGCCCTATTTGCGGCAGGGCAAGGTCTTATATGAGAAGGTTTGATATGTGCCGGCTTTGCTTTAGGCGTCTGGCTAATGAGGGAATGATTCCTGGTGTAAAAAAAGCAAGCTGGTAGACAGCTTGGATATCGATTACCTGAAGGTAAAGGAGAGTGTATTATGGTAATGTCTGATCCTGTATCGGATATGTTAACACGTATTAGAAATGCGAATATGGTTAACCACCCTGAGGTGAAGATACCTCATTCAAAATTAAAAGAATCAGTTCTGGAAATTATGAAAAGCGAAGGGTATATCAAAAATTATCGCGTGGTTACCGAAAATAACAAAAGCACTATTAACGTCCTTTTAAAGTATTCTGAGTTGGGTGAGCCTGTAATCAAAGGGTTGAAGAGAGTAAGCAGACCCGGAAGAAGAAAATATGTAAAATCCAAAAACTTGTCGCCAGTACTTGGTGGGTTGGGCACAGGCATTGTGTCAACATCCTATGGTCTGAGGACCGTTAAGCAGTGTATAAAAGAAAAAATCGGCGGCGAATATTTATGTCAAATTTGGTAATGGGGTAAAATATGTCAAGAATAGGGAAAAAACCGGTTACAATACCGAATACAGTAAAAATAAACAAATCAGATAATATTGTTACTGTTGAAGGTCCGAAAGGTAAACTTTCTGAGCAGATTCACCCACTGGTAAATGTTGAAATCAAAGATAATGAAGTAACTGTAGTGATAAAAGACGAAAGTAAAAAGAGCAGGTCACTGTATGGTTTAACCAGAACGCTTATCAACAATATGGTAAAGGGAGTAACCGATGGATTTCAGAAAACCTTGGTTATAGAAGGGGTAGGTTACAGGGTGGCACAGAAAGGCAAAAGGCTTGATTTTTCTTTAGGTTACTCTCATCCGGTTTATGTTGAGCCACCAGAAGGAATTGAGTTTGCTGTTGAAGGTAACCAGAAGTTAACAGTTAAAGGTGTCAGCAAACAACAGGTTGGTCAAGTGGCTGCTGATATTAGAAAGCTGAGGAAACCGGAACCCTACAAGGGCAAGGGGATTAGATATGAAAATGAAAGAATCATCAGAAAAGCCGGTAAATCGGGTAAATAGAGAGGTGTTCTGTGGCTAAGTTGAGTAGGAATGAAGTCAGAAAAAAAAGACATTTCAGAATAAGAAAAAAGATTTCAGGCACTGCTGAAAAACCAAGACTGTGCGTTTACAAAAGTAATAAGTATATGTATGCACAGCTGATAAATGATCAGGACGGAGTTACAATAGCTTCAGCATCGAGTCTTGAAAAAGATTTCCGTGGTAACTCAAACGAGAAATCTGCCAAGGAAGTAGGCAAACGCATTGCTGAAAGGTCTATTGAGAAAGGTTGCAAAGAAGTGGTTTTTGACAGAAGTGGATATATTTTTCACGGTAATATAAAGGCCCTTGCGGACTCTGCAAGAGAAGCCGGTCTCGAATTTTAAACAAGGAGGAGGCATTGAGCACAAATGACAATCAGTTAGTTGATAAAGTAGTTAACATAGGCAGAGTAACGAAAGTTGTGAAAGGCGGGAGAATATTTAGATTTACCGCTATTGTGGTTGTTGGAGATTACAACGGTCGCGTTGGCATCGGTCAGGGAAAAGCCAGAGAGGTACCTGATGCTATTAAAAAAGCTTCTGACAATGCAAAGAAGAACCTGGTTGAAGTACCAGTTGTCAAGGGTACAATCCCTCATGAAACAATTGGAAAATTTAGTGCAGCAGAGCTCGTTATGAAACCGGCTGCTCCCGGTACGGGAATTATTGCCGGCAGTGTTACCAGGTCTCTTTTTGAACTTGCAGGTGTGCAAAATATTCTTGCGAAATCCACCAGAAGCAGAAATCCCTATAATCTTCTTTATGCGGCTCTTAACGGTCTTAAAAGTATCAGAACTCTCGAAGAAGTTGCTGCAGCTAGGGGCAAAACGGTACAGGAAATTATTTAAGAGGTGCATAGATGCAATTACATGATTTAAAACCAGCAAAAAATGCAAACAAGAATAGAAAAAGACGGGGCAGAGGCAGTTCCAGTGGCTTAGGTACAACATCCGGAAAAGGTCATAAAGGCCAAAAAGCAAGGTCCGGAGGCGGAGTGAGACCTGGGTTTGAAGGTGGACAGATGCCCCTTGCACGCAGATTGCCCAAAAGAGGGTTTAATAACTCAAGATTTTCCAAAGTTTTTGAGATTGTTAATCTGGAAGTGCTTAATAACAATTTTAACGAAGGTGAAACAGTAAATAGAGAGTCTTTAATTGAGAAAAAGATTATAAAAGGCAATGGAGACGGTGTGAAGATACTGGGATCCGGTGAAATTAATAAAAAACTTTTCTTTGATGTGGACAAACTTTCCCGCTCAGCAAAAGATAAAATAAAACAAACCGGCGGAGAAATAATCGGCGATCAATAGTGCTTTCTCCGGTATCATGTTGTTAATGCGGAAATTGAAGACAGAAGAGGTTGTTAATGTTTAAAAAAATTGAAAATATTTTTTCTGTGCCCGAGCTGCGAAGACGTATATTGATAACCCTGGCACTTCTTATTGTTTACAGAATAGGTACTCATGTTCCCACTCCTGGGATAAATTCTGATGCTTTGGCTCAGTTTTTTGAGCAGCAGTCAGGGAATATTCTGGGTATGTTTGATATGTTTACCGGGGGAGCATTAAGCCGGTTAACAGTTTTTGGACTGGGGATTATGCCATATATATCGGCATCGATTATAATACAGCTTCTTACAGTAGTTGTCCCTCATTTCGCTGAATTAAAAAAACAAGGCTCCGAAGGTCAGGAGAAAATAACAAAGTATACAAGGTACGGTACTGTTGGTATCAGTGCGATTCAGGGACTTGGTATAGCAATTGGGCTTGAGGCTATGACTTCCCCGTCTGGATCAGCAGTAGTGATGTTTCCAGGATGGGGTTTTAGGCTAATAACAGCACTTACGTTAACAACAGGAACCGTTTTCCTTATGTGGCTGGGTGAAAGAATAACAGAGAAGGGTATTGGCAATGGTATCTCACTGATTATTTTTGCAGGTATTGTAGCCCGATTTCCGGCTGCACTTATTAATACATTCAGAATAGTAAGAACCGGTGAGTTACAGGTCATTACACTTGTTGTAGTGTTGGCAATCATACTTGCTGTTATAGCAGCTATAGTCTATATAGAAATTTCAAGTAGGCGGCTGCCTATCCAATATGTTCGTAAAGCCGGTGCAGCTTCCCGTGGAGGGAATGTGTCAAACTCTTATCTTCCACTGAAGCTTAATCCTGCGAATGTTATACCGATAATATTCGCAGCATCGATAATGTCGTTTCCCAGTACGCTGTCTACATTTTCACAGGATTCTATTTTTTCACAGATAGGTTATTGGTTTTCACCTGCATCGGTTGTATATTACATTCTTTATGTTGTCCTAATTGTATTTTTTACATACTTTTATACATCAATAATTTTTAATCCGGATGATGTTGCTGACAATATTCAAAAAAGCGGTGGGGTAATTCCGGGGAAAAGACCTGGTAAGGCCACTGCGGAATTCATCGACTATGTTCTTTCCAGACTTACTTTTGTTGGTGCAATTTATCTGTCGATTGTGGCTATTTTACCTCAGCTTATTATTTCATCTTTTAATGTCCCTTTCTACTTTGGAGGGACAAGTCTACTAATTGTTGTTGGTGTCGGATTGGATTTGATACAAAAAATTGAATCCCACTTAATAACGCATAATTATGACGGTTTTTTGAAAAGAGGTAAAGTGAAAGGGAGAGGATACGCATGATAAATATGGTTTTTTTAGGCCCTCCGGGGGCGGGTAAAGGTACTCAATCAGAGCAAATCACTAAGGATTTTGACATTGTTCAGGTTTCCACCGGTGATATTCTCAGATTATCTGTGAAGGAGGGTACCGATCTGGGCAAGCTGGCAAAAGAATATATGGATAAAGGTGAGCTGGTTCCCGATGATGTCATTATTGGATTGGTACGTGATCGACTGCAGGAAAAAGACTGCGCAAATGGATTTATACTTGATGGCTTCCCACGGACTATTCCGCAGGCTGAAGCTCTGGATGAGATGCTTGAGCGTGATTTAAATATTTCCCTGTCACATGTGATATCTCTGGAAGTAAATGATGATACTATAGTTGAGAGACTGACAGGTCGAAGAGTCTGTGAGAACTGCAAAAAAGGTTATCATATAACCTTTGATCCTCCAAAAACTGATAATATTTGTGATAACTGTGGCGGTAGGCTTATACACAGGGACGACGATAAAAAAGAAACGATTATGAAACGTTTGCAGGTATATCATAATCAGACTGAAAAACTTAAAAAATATTATTCTGATAAAGATATATTGCAGACAGTTGACGGTGAAAAGACTCCGGAAAATGTTTACAAAGAGATTGTAAGGATTTTAAGCTGAATGGTGATTATTAAATCCTCAAAAGAGATCGATTTAATGCGGGAACCCTGCGGTGTAGTAAAAGAAGTGCATGAAAAATTACCTTCCTTGATTAAGCCAGGGGTTACCACAAAAAGTATTGACAAATTTGTTTATGATACTATAATTTCCCGCTCAGCGATACCGTCGTTTAAAAATTATAGAGGTTTCCCCGGCTCAGCATGTGTTTCAATTAATGAAGTTGTAGTGCACGGCATACCGGATGAAAGAAAATTAGTGGATGGTGATATCGTTAGTGTTGATGTAGGTGCTTATAAAAATGGATTTCATGGCGATGCTGCGAGGACTTTTTTGGTGGGCAGCGTGTCTGATGAAGCCAAACAGCTTGTAGAAGTTACAGAAAAAAGTTTTTACAAAGGAATTGAAAAGGCTACTGTTAAAAACAGGCTGCATGATATATCCTATGCAATACAGGAGTATGTAGAGGGATTTAACTACGGAGTAATACGTGACTTTTTCGGACATGGGATAGGCAGGGATTTGCATGAGGATCCGGCAATCCCTAATTTTGGTAAACCTAACCGCGGCACAAGGCTTAGGGCTGGCATGGTTTTAGCGATAGAGCCCATGGTATCCATGGGTAATTATGAGGTTGAGATACTTGAGGACGGTTGGACTGTTGTTACAAAAGATAAGAGTTTGGCTGCACACTATGAGAATACTATAGCCATTACGAACAATGGTCCAGAAATCTTAACTGTGTAAGGGTAAATTAATGGGGAAAAAAGACAGTATCGAATTTGAAGGAACAGTATTGGAAGCTTTACCGAACGCAATGTTCAGGGTAGAGTTGGAAAACAAACACGAAGTACTGGCGCACTTATCGGGTAAAATGCGTATGCATTTTATCAGAATACTACCGGGAGATAAAGTTACCGTAGAAATATCCCCATATGATTTGTCAAGAGGCAGAATAACTTACAGGCACAAATAAGTAAGGAGTTACTAATGAAGGTAAAAGCGAGTGTAAAACCTATTTGCAGAAAGTGCAAAGTAGTAAAACGCAAGGGAATTGTCAGGGTTATATGTGAAAATCCCAGGCATAAGCAAAGACAGGGTTAAGGAGGACTTTAGTGGCACGTATAGCTGGTGTTGACGTACCTAACAATAAAAAAGTGGAAGTGGGACTGACATATATTTACGGTATTGGTCCCAGTACAGCCGTGAGGATAATTGAAGAATCCGGTGTAGACCGCTCAAAAAGAATCAATGATCTGAGTGAGCACGAGATTTCGTCCATCAGAAAGTTCATAGATGATAATTTGATGGTTGAGGGGGATTTACGTAAAGAAAAGGCTATGAACATTAAACGCCTTATGGAGATTAACTGTTACCGCGGATACAGACACAAGAATAATATGCCCTGCAGAGGTCAAAAAACGAGAAGTAACGCTCGTACAAGGCGGGGGATGGCCGGCAGAGGCAGTATAAAGAGAAAATAACTTTATATTACTAATGGAGGAATCATGGCAAGACCCAAAAAAAGAAAAGAAAAACGAAATGTTCCCAAAGGTGTAGCTCATATACAGTCGACTTTTAATAATACAATTATTACGTTCACGGATATAAACGGAAACGCTGTTTGTTGGGCGGCAAGTGGCGGCGAAGGGGTTAAAAATTCCAGGAAATCGACACCTTATGCTGCGCAGTTAGCTGCTGAGTCAGCTGCTAAGAAAGCTCTTGATAATGGAATGAGAGAAGTTGAAATCAATGTAAAGGGGCCCGGAGCCGGACGTGAAAATGCAATTAGAGCTATCCAGTCTGCCGGTATAAAAATCACTGTAATCAGGGATACGACGCCTGTGCCGCATAACGGCTGCAGGCCAAGAAAGAAAAGAAGAGTATAAGTTGGAGGTTAGCGTTGGCTAGATATACAGAAGCAGTATGTAAGTTGTGCAGAAGAGAAGGGCAGAAATTATATCTTAAGGGTGAAAGGTGCTTTAAAGACAAATGTGGCTTTGAAAAAAAGGGATATCCCCCTGGTCAGCATGGTCAGATGCGCAAAAAAATAAGTGATTACGGTATGCAGCTGAGAGAAAAACAGAAGGTTAAAAGACTCTACGGAGTGTTGGAAGCTCAGTTCAGGAAATATTTTGCAGCTGCGGTTCAGAGGGAAGGCATTACTGGTGAGAATCTTTTACAAATTCTTGAAAGAAGACTGGACAATGTTGTATTCAGATCAGGTTTTGCTTCCAGCAGAAATGAGGCAAGACAATTTGTAAACCATAATCACTTTGTAGTAAACGGGAAGAAAGTAAACATCCCATCTTATCAGGTCAGACCGGGCGATGTGGTGGAAGTCAAAGAAAAAAGCAAAAAAAATGTACGAATAAATGAATCATTGGAAACAGCGGAGGGCAGAGGTATTCCGGAATGGGTGACTGTGGATAAATCAGCTTATAGAGCAACCATTAACAGAAATCCCAGCAGGGAAGATATTGCTTATGATATACACGAGCACCTGATTGTCGAACTTTACTCTAAGTGATAATTAGGTTTGAATTGGAGGATTATTTAATGATCGTAATGAATTTTAGAAGCCTTATAAAGCCTAAAAAGATTGAACAGGAAACAGTAACGAAGACTTATGGCCGTTACTCAATGGAACCATATGAAAAAGGCTTCGGTATCACAGTTGGAAATGCTTTGAGAAGAGTACTGCTTTCCTCAATAGAGGGCAGCGCCGTCGTTGGTATCAAAATTGAGGGAGTAACCCATGAGTATGCTACAATTCCTGGTGTGCTTGAAGATATTGTAGATATCATACTCAATGTAAAATCACTTGATCTCAAGCTCCATACTCACGATCAGCGAAAAATAAGAATAGAAAAGAAAGGGGAAGGCAAGGTCACTGCAGCTGATATTATTGGCGATCCCAATGTTGAGATACTTAACAAAAACCAACATATAGCAACAATTACTGATTCCAGTGTGGAATTTAAAATGGAACTCTATGTCGAAAGAGGTATAGGTTACGTTCCTGCCGAAGAATTAAAAGAAAAGTTTGATGAAGTGGATATAATTCCTGTGGATGCTGTGTTTACACCGATTAGAAAGGTGAACTACTGGGTAGATAATGCCAGAGTTGGTCACAGTACTGATTACGATAAGTTGTTTCTTGAGCTTGAAACAGACGGATCAGTGAATCCTGAAGATGCAATAGCGTTTGCAGCAAAAATAATAAAAGATCATATGGATCTTTTTATTAACTTCGAAGAACCTGAGTATGAGGATGAGGAAGAAGAAGTTGATGAGAAGAATGAGCAGGTGCTTGAACTGCTTGATAAGAGTATAGAGGAACTTGAGCTCTCAGTAAGAGCTTATAACTGTCTTAAAAATGCAGAAATTAAAACGCTGGCGGAATTATGCTCAAAAACAGATGCCGAAATGCTAAAAACAAAAAATTTTGGAAGAAAATCACTGGAAGAAATAAAAAAAGTATTAAGTGAACTTGGTCTTGGACTGGGAATGGATCTGGAAAGTATTGGTTACACAGAAAAAAAAGAGTCTGAGGGAGAGGAATAAATGCGTCATAGAAAGTCAGGGAAAAGATTAGGTAAAAGTACTTCTCATAGATATTCCATGCTAAGAAGTATGGCATCTTCTTTGGTGGAGTATGGGAGAATCGAGACCACTGTGGACAGAGCGAAAGCGTTAAGACAGTTTCTTGAACCCCTTATCACTCTTGGTAAAAAGGGTGATCTGTCTGCCAGAAGACTGGCGTTGAGACGGCTGCCCAATAAAAAAACAGTGCACAAAATTTTTGATGAGGTATCTCCGATGTTTCAAAACAGACCCGGTGGCTATACCCGAATTCTTAAAACAGGTTTCAGACAGGGCGATAATGCTAATACTGCGATAATTGAATTTGTAGAGGATATCAGTGCAGATAAAGAGCAGTCATCAGCGGATAAATCAGAGTAATCCACTTTAATGTATCTATGAATAAAGAAAACAGGGGGAAAGTCAATCCCCCTTTTTTTTTGACGTTGGATACTGTTAATTACGTCAAAAATCATCAATCAATTATAACGGAATTATCCGGAATTAAATCATTTTACAAACTGTGTCTGATAAAGGGAAGAGTGGGTTGTGGTAAAACAACTCTGCTGAAAATGATTGCCGGGATATATACTCCCAGTTCCGGGGATTTATCGCTGACTCGTAATAACCGGGAGTGCTTAAAATATTTTGTTCATGCAAATCCTGAATTTAATTTCGTGACCGGAAATATTGCTGATGAGCTACAAATTGCCGGGCTTAGCCAGGAAAAATTCGTTGACTATGCCAACAGAGATGTGAGTGAACTTTCCGGAGGAGAGCTAAAAAAACTGTCGATTCTTATTGCCTTAGAAAGTGACAGGGAGGTCCTTCTTATTGACGAACCTTTTGAAATGCTCGATGATACTGAAATGGACGCCGTTTATGAACTTATAAAATCTGTATCCGAAAAAAAAGGCATTATTGTGGCAACCCATGAAAATATACTGGATCATATTGCAGAGAATGTGATATTTTTATAGTTAAATGTATCTGAATGTAAAAAAAATTTCAAAAACTATAAATAACAGGCATATTTTTTCTGATGTCTCGTTTACTGTAGACGTTAATGAGCTTGTATGTATTTATGGAAAAAACGGTTCCGGCAAAACATGTCTACTCAGATGCTTGCTGAATCTCACTAAAATGGATAACGGTTCGTTTTTTTTGAAATTAACCGCAGATCAAATCGGGGTTTGTTTCCAGTTTCCTGAACATTTGATTTATCACAGGACTGTTCAAGAGGAAATAGCAAGTCTTGTGGATGATTCGGACAAAGCTTTGAACGTTATGGAAAAAGCAAATCTTAAAGACAAGGGCGGTAATTCCCCCTTAAGTCTTAGTGAGGGGCAGAAAAGGTTAATGTTTATATTAGCGTTGATGCAAAAAGATAAATTTCTTATATTCGATGAACCGCTTACATCCCTTGATCAAGAGAGTAAAAAAATGATAATTGAAGAAATGTTAGCATACAAAAAGAACAGGGGCTCAATTATATATACTACAAATCGTATAGAAGATATTTATTTTGCAGATAAACTCATATGTTTATAATTTTTAACGGAGTTGGATATGTCTTTACATGATGAATTTATTCAGTTCGGACGAAAATGCGTTAGGGAAGGCTTGGTGGACTCATTTTTTGGAAACATCTCTGTTTTAAAAGGGGATATGGTATATATCACAGCCACTGGTACGATAATGGATATGTTAAGCAGAGATGATATTGTTGAAATTAATCTGCATTCACCTTCTGAATATGATTGTTACGCTTCCTCCGAGTTGCTGGTTCACAGAGAGATTTATACCAAATCAAATTTTAAGAGCGTATTGCACGCCCACAGCTTGTATACTGTAATATTTGCTGAAATGTATGAAAAATTTTGTTTTGCTGAAACGGAAATTTTACCTTTTTTGGAAAATGTCAGGATTGTTGAGGGTAGAAGCGGTTCCGGCAAATTAGCTGAAACGGTTGGCGCAGCTGCTGAATTTTCCAGCCTTGTGGTTGTTAAAAACCATGGAGTATTTTCCTGTGGTTTAAATTTAAAAGATGCCTATATAAAACTATCAGCTCTGGAGCATGTTTGTAAAAAAGAGATTATGAAAAAAATGATAATAGACGAAAAATAATATGAGTGTTTTGAATGTAAATAATTTGTCAAAAAGTTACGCAGACAGACCAATACTTGATAATGTAAGTTTTACAGTAGACAAGGGTGTGAAAGCAGCACTTCTCGGGCAGAATGGCAGTGGTAAGTCCACCCTTTTAAATATCATTGCTGGGGAGATACCCCAGGATGACGGAGAAGTGATAATTGCCGGAACATGCAAAGTCAGCAGTTTGACTCAGGAAGACAGGTGGGAGGGCACTGTTTTTGATTTCATGCTGGATGAGTATTCTGATTTAATGGATATGGAAAGACAAATGCAGCGGGAGATATCTCCGGAAGCTCTGGATAGGTTAATGATAGACTATGAAAAAAACGGTGGTTATAATTACAAGGCAAATATTAAAATGGTCTTAAAAGGATTAGGTTTTGAGGAGATTTACTGGAATGCAGAATACAGGAATCTTTCCGGCGGTCAAAAGGTTAGGCTTAAGCTTGCTAAGGTACTTGCAGGCAAAGGCAATATACTGCTTTTAGATGAACCCACCAATCATCTTGATATTAAAATGATAACTTGGTTGGAAAACTTTATCCGCAATACTCCAAAAACCGTTATTTTTGTCAGTCATGACAGACGATTTGTCAGAAATCTGGCAGATGAAATTTTATATTTATCCGTAAACAAAATTAAACATATCAAGCTCGGGTATGATGATTTTAAAAGATATCTAAACACAGAGATAAAAAAATCAGAAAAGCAGCGCAAACTTATTAATAATAAAAGGGCAGAATTGGAGGAATTTGTCAGAAAATACAGAGCAGGTGTAAAGTCAAAGCAGGTAACAGTCAGGGAGAAAATGCTGGAAAATATTAAAAAAGAAGAAGATGAATTATTCGCTAATGAAAAAAGTTCCACAGCTTTTTTTAGGTTTGAAAAAAATACATCTGAAAATGATGAAGTACTGAATGTTTCACAGCTTACTATTGGTTATGGTGATAATATTTTGAAAAGCAATGTGAATTTTTCCATTTACAAAGGTGAAAAGGTAGCTCTTATAGGCCTTAACGGTACCGGTAAATCAACACTGCTGAAAATAATTATGGGAGAACATAAGCAGATTTCCGGAGCAATAAATATTGGTAACAAAGTTAAGATAGGTTATCTTGATCAAAATTTTTCAGGGTTAAACAAACAAAATACAGTTATGGAAGAATTACTGGAAATCAGTACTGCTCTGAATCAAAACGATATACTCAATATTACGTCCAGATTCGGTTTTAGCGCTGATGATATGGACAAACGTATTCATGTGCTCAGCGGCGGTGAAAAAACCAGAGTATGTTTAATAAAACTGATTTTCGCAGGTGCCAACTTTCTTATAATGGATGAGCCAACAAACCATCTGGATATTGATGGTGTGGAAGAGCTCAAATCAGCCTTACAGGAATTTAACGGAGCAGCCTTTATTGTATCCCACGACAGATTTTTTTTAGATGGTATAATAGATAAAGCTGTTGTTTTTAATAATAAAGGTGTTTTTGTGGATAATAGCAGTGTTGATGAAATTATAAGCAGGTATGCTTTGATTTACGATGAAGTAAACACCAAAAAAAATGACAAAAGAAAAGATATTATTAATAATTCTAACAAAAGAGTAAATAAATTCAAAGTTAATGAAAAAGAAAAAATCATTTTTGATATTGAGAGCAGACTTGAGGAATTGTATAGTGAGCGAAATAAGAATCTCACTGATTGGAAAAAACTGGATGAAATAAATAAAAACATAGATTATCTTGAAGAAGACTTAATTTATAAGTATGATGAACTTGAAAAATTGCAAAAGGGGGAAGTATGAATCTATTTGAAGAATCCAAAAAATATATACCAGGTGGGGTAAACAGTCCCGTAAGGGCATTCGGTTCTGTGGGTGGAGATCCTGTATTTATTAAAAAGGCCCGAGGTTCAAAAGTTTATGATGTGGATGGTAATGAGTATATTGACTATATTTGTTCATGGGGGCCGTTGATTCTTGGTCATGCAGATGAGGATGTTGTAAATGCGGTTGTAAGCGCTGCCAAAAATGGCACAAGTTTTGGTGCCCCAACAGAACTGGAAATGCTGCTGGCGAAAAAAGTTGTGGAAAATGTACCATCTATTGATATGGTCAGGATGGTTAATTCAGGCACAGAAGCTGTAATGTCGGCAATTAGGCTGGCCAGAGCTTATACCAAAAAAGATAAAATAATTAAGTTTGAAGGATGTTACCATGGCCATTCTGACGGTTTGTTGGTGAAAGCCGGAAGTGCTGCATTAACCTTTGGTCAGCCCAGCAGCCCCGGTGTCCCGGCTGATTATGCAAAAAATACACTGGTGGCTGAGTATAATAATATTGATTCGGTTAAAAAGCTAATGAAAGAAAACAAAGGTGAGATTGCTACAGTTATAGTGGAGCCTGTGGCTGGTAATATGGGTGTTGTTTTACCTGAGGATGGATTTTTGAAGCAGTTGGAAATATTATGCAAAGATGAAGGAATACTTCTTATTTTTGATGAAGTAATTACCGGTTTTAGGCTTGCTCCTGGAGGAGCGGGAGAATATTTTGATGTGAATCCTGATTTAGTGACACTTGGAAAGATTATAGGTGGTGGTTTACCAGTGGGCGCATATGGCGGGAAAAAAGAAATTATGCAGCTTGTGTCCCCCACGGGTCCTGTAACACAGGCAGGGACTTTAAGCGGTAATCCGCTTGCCATGGCTGCAGGATTGGCAACGCTGGAGAAAGTGTGTGCACCGGGATTTCACAAAAAACTTAGAGAAAAGTCTTCTATATTGTGGGATGGTATGCGTGAAAATTGCAAAAAACTCAATCTGAATTATGCTTTTAACGCCATAGAATCTATGGGTTGTTTGTTTTTTACCGAAGGTAAAGTGACAAGCTTTGGGGAAGCTACTTCCAGTGATACAAAGAAATTTGCCAAATTCTTTCACAATATGCTCAAGCAGAAAATCACCATAGCTCCCAGTCAATTTGAAGCTACGTTTGTTTCGGATAAGCATACGGAAGAGGATATCGACTACACACTGAAAGTGCACTATGAAGCTCTTAAAAACTTATAGCTGAAATGAAGCTTGTGCTGATTGTCCTCAACAGGACTGACCTGCTGGAAGAAGTGATAGAATATTTCGTTGAGGTCGGAGTCAAGGGTGGGACTGTTCTGGATTCGGTGGGTATGGGAAAAATAATGGCTTATGATATTCCTATCTTTGCGGCATTTAAAGAATTGATGATTGGAAGTAAAGCTTCGAATAAGGTTCTTTTTACAACTGTTGATAATAATGAAATTGATGATTTTATGGCTGGTTTGGACAAGATAATTAACTTTAATGAACCAGGCACTGGTGTAGCTTTTACCTTTAATATAGAGGAAGTTTACGGACTCTCATCAAGGTAATATTTTAAGCTAAATTAAATTTTTACAGATAATGGAGCAGATTTTGTCCAAAAACATGTTTGATAAAAACTCAAAATCCTGGCTTAATGCCAGTACTATTGGTATTTCACTGGTTTTAGCGATACTTATAGGTACTTTTTTGGGGGTTTATCTGGATAAGTTTTTTGGTACCAAACCTTGGCTGACTTTGATTTTTATGGTACTCGGTATAGTTGCAGGCTTCAAAAACATGTTCTACTTTTTAAAAAGAACAGATATGTATGATAATGATGATGATGAGAATTAAAAAAACAGTGATAATGTCATTGATTTTTTTTGGGATTTTGTATACAGTATTCATGATTTTTTTTAGCAATGCATATGCGACTGGTTTGTTGTTGGGTTGGGGGATTACTTTAGGTAACTATGTTGGTCTTGTAATTAAAGTTAAAGGGGCTTTTTCCAAAGGTTACACCAGAGCAATAGTTTTTAATTCCCAGCTAAGGTTGCTTGCCACCGGTGTTGTGCTTTTTATGTTTTTCAAATATTTTGATGTAAATTATTTAGGTTTGCTTGTTGGGTTACTGTTAAATGCAATATGTATACCGTTTGGTGCAATTTTAGAGTTTAGGAGGAACGCAGATGGAACATCCTGTTAATATTTTTTCTTTTTTACCTTATGAGGTGGTGTCCAAATACCTGCATGTTTTAATGACCTTTGTTGTTATTTTAATAGCTGTGATTCTGGGTTTAATAGCTTCCAGAAAGCGGGACGAAATCCCGGGTAAGGGACAGAATATCTTTGAGCTTCTGGTTGTCGGAATATACGATATGTGTATTAATATAATGGGTGAAGAAGGCAAACCTTATTTTCCGCTTATTTTTGCTATAGGTGTTTATGTCTTTTTTTCCAATATAATGGGTCTGATTCCAGGATTTGAGTCTCCCACCGCCAACCTGAATACAACATTGGCTCCAGCTTTGATTGTATTTTTTACTTACAATTTTATCGGGATAAAGAAGCATGGTTTTGGATATATAAAGCATTTTATGGGGCCTGTATTGTGGCTGTCACCATTGATGATACTTATTGAACTTATAGGCCATCTTTCACGACCCCTCTCACTTTCTATGAGGTTGTTCGGGAACATGTTTGGCAAAGAAATGATTTTGCTTATTTTGTTTATGCTGGTACCTTTTCTGGTGCCTCTGCCTATCTATTTTTTAGGTCTTTTTGTCGGAATTGTACAGACTTATGTTTTTATGATGTTGACAATGATATATATAAGTGGTGCTCTTGAAGAAGCACATTAGTAACATAAAAACAGGAGGTAGTATTATGTCTAAGGTTTTACGTATTACAATCAATGTTATGTTGATTGTTGCAGCGTTTTCCGCCAGTGCTTTTGCAGCGGAAGAAGGTGCTGCATCCGGCAACTGGGCTATTTATCTTGGTGCCGGCCTGGCTATCGGTATAGCTGCTTTTGGTACCGGTATAGGCCAAGGAAATGCAACTGCTAAGGCTGTCGAAGGTATTTCAAGAAATCCTGGAGCTTCCGGTAAAATTATGACCCCTATGATTATCGGTCTTGCGATGATTGAGTCTATTGCGATTTATGCACTGGTTGTAAGTCTTATACTTCTTTTTGTTGTATAACAATGTTAAGGGGAGACTGTGTCTCCCCTCCTTTTAAACGGAGGGTATTATGTGGCAGAAACTGAAAAATTTCACAAGAAAAGATCCCGTATTATTTGTTACGTTGATTATTGTTATTGTAGTTGGGTTTTGTTTCGCCAATGTCGAAGTTTTTCATTATACTTCAGAACCTGAATTTTGTGCTAAGTGCCACCCTGAAGAAAAAGTAGGACCTTTAGGAGAATATTATACCTGGGAAAAAAATATCCATGCCACAGCTGAGGTTGAGTGTTTGGACTGTCATGGTGACCCTGGTTTTATAGGATATATAGATGCTAAAATGGGTGGTTTGAAAGATGTGTATGGTGAAATTTTCAAATCCCAGGAACATAAAATGGAAATATTGATGAAGGGAGCAACTGATAAAGAGTATGCGGCTGAATTAGTCCCAAATGAAACGTGTATGCACTGTCATACTGACAGTGTGAACAAGAAGCACTGGAATAACAGATTGATGAATGTTGGTATAGATTTCAGGCTTATCGATTCGGTACATAATCCCGGTTTTAGAAAATCATTTGGGAGACCAGATATTATGGAAGAAGGTGTTTCTGTTGGTGTGGAACCTAATCACAAATTTCACATAGAAGAGGTTGGCCTGAATTGTGTTGACTGTCATCTTGGTGTTGCCCACAAAGGTGAACTTCATAATTTGCCTAAAATGAGTACATGCTTTGAATGTCATCATAAAAAAAGAGTGGAAAATCCAAATGTTTCTGCTCCCGAAAATATGGAATGTGACAGATGTCATAAACTTCAGGTGGATATACAAGCAGGAACTTTTGCAAAAAAACAGGGTGTTGAGAACCTGAAGTGGTATATGGAAAGTCTTGCATGTACAGACTGTCATACCGATCCTTTTGCAAGGCCCACAACAGAAACCTGTGTACAATGCCATGATTCATCATATGCTGATTTGATGGTTATGTTTCAGGATACTTTTGAGAGCCGGTTGAGTAATATCGAGAAAGATTATGAAGAGCTTTTCCACGAAAGGCTTGAAATGCCGGAAGGAAAGAGGAAACTTTTCCTTGATCTGAAGAGGTTGGTCAGAGCAATGCAGATGGACGGATCTGCTGGTGTGCACAATCCTGATTATTTTTCAATGATGATGGATAAGGCGGAAGCACTTATTGAGAAAATTCACAACTATGACGAAGAAAGTGCAAAGGGCGGTTATAAGAGTCTGATTGAGCGTAAAGAAGAAGGCGAAATGATTGGTGAAGAAGAGAAAGAAATGGCAGAAAAAGAAGAAAAAGAGGTTTCAAATCCACCTGAGCTTGTAGCTATAGCACCTGAAACAATTAATTTAGCCGAAAGGCATGATATTGAAACGACGAAAAAAACTGTTACCTTTGACCATAAAATGCATTATGAAAATTTCGAGTGTTCAGAATGTCATGATAATCCCGAAACGGGCACTCTGAAAGCAGATCTTACAGAATTTTCTGGAATGAATAATTCCTTCCACCAGGAATTGTGTTTCCCCTGTCATAAAGAGGAGAGGGTTCCGAGGGGAACCAGTTGTAATACCTGCCATAAATAACTTATAAGCGACCCTGAGGGGTCGCTTTTTTTTGTAGTTACTAACGCTTTTTTATTGTAAAATGTTTTTTTAGTTATTAGAATTACTTAAAAAGAAGAAGGGTGGCAATTGTTCCCGTTAAGTGATTCAATCAAAGCCTTAAGAAAACCGTATATTAATACATTTATTATTATTTTTAATATTATAGTATTTTTTTATCAACTTTCATTGGGCAGTGATATGAGGTTTTTTATTTTTGAATACGGTCTTATCCCTTTGAAAGTTTTTACGCCTCTTGATATTGTTCCTTTGAGTGAAAAAATATATCCTTTTTTCACTTCGATGTTCTTGCATGGCGGGTGGTTTCATTTAATCAGTAACATGTATTTTTTGTTTATTTTCGGAGATAATGTGGAGGATGATCTCGGACATATTCGGTATTTTTTTATGTATATACTTTTTGGGTTGGCGGCTGCAGCTACTCAAGTTATTATGTTTGCAGATTCTGGGATACCTACTATTGGAGCTAGTGGTGCAGTGGCGGGTGTTATGGGATATTACTTCATAAGATATCCGCATGCAACGGTAAAAACATTGGTAATTTTTATTTTCTTTGTTACTATTATAGAAATACCCGCTATTATTTTTTTGGGATTGTGGTTTTTTATACAATTTTTAAACGGATCTACACAGGCAGCTTTTGGTGCAATTGGCGGTGTAGCATGGTGGGCTCATATTGGCGGTTTCGTAGCCGGACTTACAGTCTGTCTCATCAGACAACGCAGATATTTGAGGGGGTGAATTATGTGTTTGGGGCTACCTGGCAGGGTTATGGAAAAGAATGATTTTTCGGCCGTTGTTGACATTGGTGGTACAAAAAGAGAAGTATCTTTGATGATGATGCCCGAAGAAGTGGATGTGGGGGAATATGTAATGGTGCATGTGGGCTTTGCCATTTCAAAAATGGATCCTGAAGAAGCCAGAAAAACTCTTGAAACCCTTATGGATATAGCTGATGAAATTGACGGTTGATTTCAAAAACCCTGAGTTGGCCAAATCGTTAATTGATAAAATTAGTGCAGAAGTTTTTGATGAAAAAAGCTACAATATTATGGAGATTTGCGGGACGCACACTGTCTCTATTTTCAGATATGGAATCAGATCGGTTCTACCGGAAAATGTTAATTTACTCTCCGGACCTGGATGTCCCGTTTGTGTAACTTCACAGGGTGAAATAGATGCAATCTTTGAGATATTGGCAAAAACTGATATTTGTGTATTGACATTCGGTGATTTGATGAGAGTACCGGGAAGCAGAGGAGAAAGCTTAGAAGATATGCAGTCGGAAGGTTATGACATCAGAGTGGTTTTATCGCCACTGGATGCTGTTGACATTGCGGAAAAGGAGCCTGACCGTAATTTTGTTCTGGTGGGTATAGGTTTTGAAACAACAGCTCCCGCAATAGCTGCATCTGTTGTTAGCGCTGAAGAAAGAAGTCTGAGAAACTTTTACCTTTTGGCTTATAACAAAACAATGCCCGAAGTTATAAAATTTCTACTTAATGATTCAAAATTGAATGTTGACGGCTTTTTATGCCCGGGTCATGTTTCTGTCGTTACCGGTGAAGAAATATATTTTTCACTGCCGGAAAATAACAAAGCTGCTGTGATAGCAGGATTTGAGCCGGTGGATATACTGTCTTCGATTTTGTATATTATTTATCAGATTAACAGAAATGAGTTTAAAGTTTATAATAATTATTCAAGAGCTGTGCGCAGAGAAGGGAATATAAAAGCCAAAAAACTGCTTGAAGAGGTTTTTGTTAAATGCACAGCCTCATGGAGAGGAATTGGCCAGCTTAAAAACAGCGGGCTTTGTCTGAATAAAAAATATGAACATTTTGATGCATTGAAAGTTTTTGATGTGGACCCCCGCCCGGCAATTGCCAAAGAGGGGTGCAGATGTGGAGAAGTTCTGAAAGGATATATATTACCTAAGGAATGCTCTATGTTTGGCAACGGATGCACACCTGAAAAGCCTTTTGGTCCATGTATGGTTTCCACTGAAGGCGCTTGTGCTGCATATTTTAAATACAGTAGCTAAATGGGTTATTTATGAATATGAAAAAAATTACAATGGCGCATGGAAGTGGTGGAAAAGCCACAAATGATTTGATTAAGAATCTCATAGTTGAAAATTTTTCCGGTAGTATTCTTGGAAATTTAGGAGATTCTGCTTACATAAATCTTTGTGGCGATCTTGCTTTTTCCAGTGATTCTTTTGTGGTTCAACCGGAGTTCTTTCCAGGAGGCGATATCGGTGAACTTTCAGTTTACGGGACATGTAATGATCTTGCAGTTTCCGGAGCAGTTCCCATGTATTTGTCTTTTTCACTGATATTGCCTAACGGGTATATTATGGATGATCTGGAAAAAATAGTAAAGTCGGCTGCTAAAGCTGCCGATGAAGTAGGTATAGAAGTGGTTTGCGGGGATACGAAAGTAATAAATTCTCACAGCAGCAACACTCCTATCATTAACACGGCAGGTATAGGTGTTATGGGAGCGTCTTTAAACGATTACAGCAAGATAAAGCCTGGGGACAAAGTTATTTTAACATCAGACATTGCACGTCACGGCATGGCCATTTTTTCTGCAAGAAAAGAGCTTGAGTTGGAAAACTCCATTCAATCAGACTGTGGAAATCTTTATTCAATATTTGAAAAAACAGGTTATGACGGTATTAAATTCAGCAGAGACGCCACAAGAGGTGGTGTGGCAGCAGTTTTACATGAAATATCTGATAAAATATCAGCTGGATTTTACCTATATGAAAATATGATTCCTATACAGGAAGATGTTGTTTATTTATGCGAATTTTTGGGGTTTGATCCTTTAGTGGTTGCTAACGAAGGTGTAGCTGTTATTATATCAGAAGCAAAAAAAGCCCAAAAAATACTAAATAAAATTAGGCAAACCAAAATGGGCAGGAATGCTTCTATTGTGGGTGAGGTTTACGAAACGAATAATGTTGTTATGGAAACAAAAATAGGTGGGGTGAGAACTGTTGAGATGCCTTCTGGTGATCTTTTGCCTCGTATTTGTTAATTTTGTAATTGTAACAGGATGTTTTTCCGGTCCCAGGAATAGTATTCTGGAAATTCACTGTAGTAAATGCCATTCTGTTAAGGTTGTTTATGAAAAAAAACGCTCCAAAAAGGAGTGGCGAAAACTTGTGAGTGGCATGAAACGAAGAGGGTTGAAATTGACACCTGAAGAAGAAAAAGAAGTTTTTGATGCTCTTTTTGAAAATTATTCGGTAGAATAAAATTATATGCGTGTTGATTGCGTAATATAGGTGTGTTAAAATGGAAAATAATTCTTTGATTGATTGGACGAAAATGGACGGACTTGTACCGGTAATAGTTCAGGACGAGTATTCAAAAGATGTTTTAATGCAGGCTTATGCCAACAGTGAGGCTTTAAAATTAACAAAAAAAACCGGATTTGCCCACTATTATTCAAGAAGTAGGAAAAAAATTTGGAAAAAAGGTGAAACATCTGGTAATATTCAGATAGTGAAAGAAATATATGTGGACTGTGACGGGGATTGTCTTTTGTATGTTGTGAAACAGACAGGCCCTGCGTGTCATACCGGAGAGACAAGTTGTTTTTTCAGGAAGCTTGAGGATTGATGGAAAGTTGTCAGTTAGAATAGATTTTAGTATTTAGTAATATTGGTGGCGGAATATAATACAAGTATTTCAGGAGTGGACATGTTTGGGAAAAAGGAAAACCTGATTGGGGTTGATATAGGCAGTCACTCTGTAAAAGTTTTGGAGATAAAAAGCAAAAGAGACGGTTTTGTTTTGAAAAACCTAAATCACAAGGAGTTGACTCCTGATGTTATTTCTGAAGGAACTATTGTCGATTATGGTGAGGTAGTAAATGCTATTATTGATATTTTCAAGGAAAACAATTTTTCTCACAAAAAGGTTGCGGCAGCATTAAAAGGCAATGCTGTTATTGCCAAAAGACTTTCAGTTGCTTCTGTGGATGATAAAAACTTTGACGAGGTCTTCAGGTGGGAAGCTGAGCAGTATATTCAAATGGATATAGATGAAGTTAATATTGATTATGAAATTATTAGTCAAAACAGTGAGATGGATCAGGTTGATGTTTTGTTGGCGGTAGCCCGTAAAGATTTAATTGCAGATACGGTCAGTGTATTGGAATCTGCCAAGCTGAAACCGGAGCTAATAGATCTGGAAGTTTTTGCATTAATTAACGCATTTGAAATGAATTACGGCACTGATTCGGATGTAACTGCGATACTTAACATAGGCCATTCTTCAACCATGATTTTGTTTGTCAGAAACGGATTATATGAATTTTCCCGGGAAATTAATTTTGGTATCAAAGACTGTTTGGAACTTATTCAGCAAAAACTGGGTGTTGGAAGTGATGAATCTAAAGCAATGCTGTACGATGAAGAAGCTGCGGAATTTAATGAAGAATTGGATGGTGTTTTAAAAGAGTTTAACAACCAAATTAGTACGGAAGTAAAAAATACTATGGATATGTTTCATACCAGCAGTCAATTAAATGTGGAAAAATGTTTTTTATGCGGCGGTGGAGCAAATATGCACAATTTGAAAGACAGCATTTCCACACAAATTTCATTGGATGTTAATTATTTTAATCCTTTTACCAATGTTGATATAGACAAAAGTATAGACACCGACTATGTGAATAAAAATATATATATGTTTAATGTCGCTTTGGGGCTTGCTTTGCGAAAGGCGGGTGACAAATGATAAGAGTAAATCTCTTAAAGAGTAAAAAAAGACAGTTTCGGCCTGTGTACCTTGAACTTTTGTTGTTTTTAATGATAATTGGTGGCTTGGTTTTTAGTTTTAACTTGGTTGTGCAAGGGTTAAACAGCAAAATCCAACTAATAGAAACTGAAATTGATAAGTTAAACAATGAATTTAACAAATTACAAAAGGTTAAAAGAGAAGTCGATGCATTTAAAAGTCAGAAGGAGGAACTGCAAAACAAGATTAATATAGTAAAAAATCTTAAACAGGACCAGAAGGGATATTATAAGGTTTTGACTGATTTGGAAAAGTCTATGCCCGAGGACGTGTGGATTGCTACTTTTAATTATAATGGCAGCAGTGTGGATATCTCAGGATCTTCTCTGAGAACTGCTTCTGTTAACGAGTTTATAATAAATTTATACCGTTCGAAAATATTCACAAATGTTAATCTTAAAGTGGTACGCAAAAAAACTGTTGAGAATATAGATATAAACGATTTCAGTATTACTGCTGATGTTCGTCTGGACGGAGTATAAAATGGGATTTTTAAGCAAAGTACCTTTAAAGTATCGTATTATCGTTGAAATCCTTATAATTGCGATACTTTTTGGTGCTTTTTATTATTTTATGTACCAGCCACGTGTAGAAAAGATTACCCGGCTAAAGCAGGAATATGATTCTCTGTCACTGAAAGTTTCCAGGCTTAAGCCTATTGCATTAAGTTACGATAAGTTTAAGAAAGAAGTGGAGCTTTTAAATGAACAGTTTGAAATGGTGGTACAGGTACTTCCTGATGCTAAAAGCTACAATGTGCTGTATAATGAGCTTGTAGGGCTGGCGGAGAAAAATGGTATTAAGGTAACCCTTTTTCAACCGGCTGGGGAAACCAGAATTAATAATTTTCATTCGGCAGTAAACTTTAATATGAATATAGAAGCGGGATATGCTGAGCTGATTAATTATTTATACAGAATAAATTTTTTGGATAAAATAATTAATTTAAAAAGTATGCAGATACAATCCAGAAAGAGTGAGGATGGTCGGATTCTTCTTAATGTCAATGCTGCGATGAATTCCTATATGTTTAATGTTACAGGTAATTAATTATGAAAGTTTTATATGAAATCTATTCTTTGCAGAAATGTTATTTTAAGTTTTCAAGAGGTCAGCAGTTATGAAGAAATATATTTGCGTGATTGCCATTTTCATTTTATCTGTTTTTTTTAGCGGTTGTGATATGTTGCCGGATTCTGAAAAAACTAAATTTGAAAAGCGTCAGATAAAACAGATAAAACCTGTAGAAGTGGATGTCAGTGATATAAGAAAACAGGGAGAGGAGCTTCAAAAACTTTTCAAAGACACTTTCAAACCTTTGCAATACAAACAGGAGAAAAATCCTTTTGAATCTGTGGTGGAAATATACAGGTCGTCACAGAAAGGCGATTCTTCAGGTAATCCATTGAAAGAGTTAACCCTTGACCAAATTAGTCTTGTTGGGACACTGCAGGGTGAAGTGGGAGTTATCGGTGTTTTAAATGCAGGTGGTGAAATTTATTATGTAAAAACGGGTGACAGGATTGGCAAAGACAATGGTGTTATTATAGATATTTCCAAAAACAAGCTTAGTTTAAGACAGAAGGAACAGGATATTTTTGGCAATGTTAGAAGTACAATAAAAGAATTAACATTGGACTCCAAGGAGGGTAAGTTATGAAAATCAAAAATAATCCGGTGATGAAAAACTTAACGTTTTTCAGATTAATTTATATATTGGTTATTTTAGTTTTTTTTACCTCCTGTGCTCAGAAACCCACAGATTTTGGCTATGATAAATCAAACAAAATCAGTGTCTCTGATATCTCGTTTAAAAAAGATCAGGATAAATATAAATTGAATGTGCAAACGGATGAGAAAACAATTTTTAATACTTATTACTCTAAAAACCCCTATAAAATAATTATTATGGTTGATAATGCAAAGTTTGCCAGCAACTTGATGGAATATAACTATTCAAACGGTATTGTTGAGAATGTCAATCTGATTCCATCGGCAAATTTTGCTACAATTGAAGTGGATTTGAAAGAAGATGTTCTTTATAAGATTAATAAATCCGATAATAGTGTACAGGTTACATTTTATGAACCCTCATCAGAAGTAAATATAAGTGAGTCTGGCATTAAATCTGAAAAAATATCTGTTTCCAAGCATAAACTTGGGAGCAGAGTTGAAAGCTTTTCGAATTTATCCCAGGGTTCTGACTTGTTAATGGAAGTCGGTGTCAATGGAATTGTCAGGTATGATTACGGTTATTCCGATGAGAACAAATTTTATCTTGATGTTTTTGATGTCAAGAGTGATTTGAAGAGGGAATATTATTCAGGTAAAGGTCTTGTTAACTCAATAAAAGTTGGGAGTTATTACCCTCCTCAGAAAGTAAGATTTATCTTTAACCTTGAGAGGTCAATGCCTATTTTTGTGGGGCAGGATGGCAGTAAAATTGTTGTCTCGAATAATATTGCCGATGTTCCTGAGGAAACAAAATATATTGTTTCTATGGAAAGTATTTTTGTTAACAAATTCCAGAGTATTATCGTGAAGCTAACAAATAATGTCCCTTTTACAAAAAGTGTTGTTAATGGAAATCTTGTACTGACTTTTGATGAATCTGTGAAAGTGCTGGATACCGTACAGAACGTATTTTCTTTTAGTGAAAAGCCGTTTAAAAAAGTTAGAGTAAGGAATGTCGAAGGGAAAACATCTTTAATTGTGGAACCTAATGGTGAGATTTTTGCAAAAGTAGATGAAATGCCGGAAGGGATTCTGATAAGCGGCAGTTTTAATGAATTTTCCAAATCTGATATTAATCTGCAGGAAAGGATAGAAGCTGTCGAAGGTGAACAAAACAAAAAAGATAAAGGCAAACAAGAAGTAGATAAAAAAGATCTTGTTAGTGTGAGTGTAAAGGATATGGGGGTCAGGGAAGCAGTAAGGCTTCTTTATTATGGCAGGACAGAGAACCTGGTTTTTGGTAAAGATGTAAAAGGAAGTGTTTCACTGTATTTGGACAATGTGGATTACAGAAATGCCCTTGATATGATATATAAAGAGAACGGACTTGTTGAAGTCAAAGAAAACAATATCACGTGGGTTATTACGAAAGAACGTTATAGAAATATGCAGCAGCAAAAATTACAGGCTAAACAGCAAAAGGAAGAAGAGAAGAAATATGAGCCCCTTCAAACAGAGATTTTATCTGTTAACTATACTGATGCAGCGAGTTATTCCGGTATTATATCAAGTGTGTTATCTGAGAGGGGCAAGCTTCAACAAGAAAAAAGGACAAACAGTTTTATTATTACAGATATACGTTCAAGAATTGAGCAGGCAAAGGCTCTGTTGGCAAAATTAGACAAGCCGACACCTCAGGTTAACATTGAAGCCAGAATTGTAGAAGTTTTTGACACCAATAATCTTAATCTGGGAATTCAGTGGGGTGGGAAGATATCTGAAAGTACAACGTCTTATGATTTTCCGGGTACTGTCAATATCACTGGTAATACAGAGATGTCCGGGCCGAGCGGGTCAGGGTATTTAGTGAATTTACCTGTGGGTAATCCTGCGGGAGCGTTGTCGATTGCTTTGGGGAGTATTTCAGGGAGGTATAATTTAGATATTGCCTTGTCTGCCTTAGAAACCAGAAATAAAGCGAAAACCATTTCGAGTCCCAGAATTACAACCTTAGATAATCAGGAAGCAGAGATAAAAAGTGGTGGTACTGCTATCATTGTTCCTACTGGTGACAATACAGAAACTGAAGAGGTGGATGTGGGTATCAAGCTTAAGATTAAACCCCATGTTACATCTAATAATATGATTTTTCTTGATATCGAAGTGGAAAAAAGTACATTGGGCCAGGTAACAGCCAATACTGCTACCACCGAAGAGAAAAGGGCAATGACGCAGGTTTTGCTTGAAAATGGTGAAACAACTGTAATAGGTGGAATCTATGAGGATGAGCAATCCAATACAGTGGAAGGTGTTCCCTTTTTTAATAATATTCCTTTTTTTAAATGGTTATTTCAATCAAAACAGCGGATTTACAGTAAAAGAGAACTTTTAGTGTTTATAACACCTAATGTAGTAGAATAAGCATTTAGGAGAAGAATATGAAGCGTTTTATTTTAACACTATTTATTATCCCTTTTGTGTTTGCATGCGGTTCAACAAGTGATGGTAAGTCTGGGTCATATTTTGAATCTGTGAGAGTATACGTTTCAGGCGATAATATTGAAGGCAACGTTTACGAGGCAGATAGCGTTGACAAAGACTCCAATAACGATGGCATTTGCGATAATAACTCTGATAATTATACTTTTACTACAGATGAGATTACTGTAAATGTAACGTCTGAAGCAATTCCAAATCTGCCGGAAGATATGGAACTGGCTGATGTTGAAATCTACAACATTACTGTGTCATTTACTCCTAATAATGATAACGTTTCATATGAGTTTATTCCAGAAGAAAAAGTATATAATCGAAGATATTATATTGAACCGAATTCTACAACGGAGATACCTGTGACAATTTTTGAAAAAAGGGAGAAAGAAGATAGCTCTTTTAATTTGTTTTATAGTAAGTTGGACAACAATACAACGTATGAGTATATTGTAAATATAGGATTTAAAGCTGAAGAGCTAATATATGGAGGTACGCACTCTTTTTCTTATAAGTTTCCTTTAAGATACTATGATTTAGAAGACGACTGCACTGAATGAAAATTTTTATGATTGCCGGGGAAGAATCCGGTGATATACATGGAGCCAATCTCATCCGTCAGTTGCAGAAGCTAACAAGTGTTTCCTTATACGGCACTGGTGGTGGTAACCTTAAGTCTCTGGGACAGGAACAGTATTTCAGCACAGACCAAATGACAATTATAGGCCTGGATGGTATTATTTCCAATATTCCTTTTATTTTCAGAATGTTCAAAACACTTGAGAAGAAACTTGAGGAAATTAAACCGGACTTGGTAATACTGGTGGATTATCCGGGGTTTAACCTAAGATTTGCCAAAAAAGCTCATCATGTGGGTTGTAAAATCGTTTACTATATTGCACCCCAGGTTTGGGCGTGGCACTATTCCAGAGTAAATAAAATTCGCAGTTATGTAGATAAAGTTTTGTGCATCCTCCCTTTTGAGGAGGAAATTTTCAAAAAAGAAGGAATCAATGCGACCTATGTTGGAAATCCTGTTGTTGATAATATCAGGTATAGGTTTAAAGAGAAAAAGGAGTTTTTTGATTTCTATCAGTTTGAGGAGGATAAACCGGTAATAGGACTGCTACCCGGAAGCAGAAAAAAAGAGATAGAAAACCTTCTTCCGGTTATGATGGAAACATCTGAAAAATTCGGAGATAAATTCCAATATGTTCTGGCTAAAGCTGCAGGCACTGATTTCCGGTATATAGATTCTCTTCTGGATGACTCAGATATTATTATTGCTGAAAACTCAACATACGATATTATGAGGTATGCCGACCTTTTATGGGTATGCTCCGGTACGGCTACACTTGAGTCGGCTTTAAACGGCACTCCTATGATTGTCCTGTATAAAGTGGGCAAATTGACAGAGATGATAGGCAAATGTGTTGTAAAAACAAAATATATCGGATTGCCCAATGTGATTGAGGGAAAAGAAATAATCCCTGAATTACTTCAGGCTGATGTTACAGCAGATTCCCTTTACGAAAAAACGGAAGAAATTTTCAGAAATTACAGTGACTATCTTGGAAGAGTAAGAAATATAAAAAGCAAAATTGATAAAAAAATCCCCTCTGAAAATGCGGCACGGGAAATTTATTCCATGTTGCATCCATATTAGGAAAAAATAACCATCCTGAAAGCAATACTATACTTAAAGACTTTTGTATAATCCTACCCAATTTGGTCATTATGAGATGACTGAATGGCCTGATTACTCAGTTATTTCAGTAATATGGCATATTTGTGTAATTCAAAAGGCGTGATATTGCGACTCAAATCTAAATCAATAAATTTCTGGCACCGAATTTCCTATATGACCAATGACGGAGGTGCAACATGGCAGAAGTTGCGTTGGCAAATATAGATTTAAAATCGGCTGGTAATATAAATAATAAAAACAGTAAAACATCCAAATCCGAGTCCGAAAACTTTGTGGATATTTTCAACTCTCACTTAAATGAAAAAAATTCAAAAAGTCAAAAAATTGATGAAAGTGTTCTGGCAGAAATGCTTAAAATGTTTTTGCAGGGTAACGATTTTAACAAATTAAATATCGATGTATCCCAGTTGGAGGAAGGGTTAAAATCTCTGGGAAATGAAATGCTAAAAAAAATGGCAAATGTACTAAATGACGGGCTAAGCGAAGAAGATTTGAAGACTTTACTCGCTAAAATAAAAGCCCTTGCTTCAAACAAAGGAAATAGTAAAGAAAATCTGAAAAATACTCTGAATAATATTGATAGTAATAAACAGATGGCAAAAGATAATTCTCTTGAAAAGGCTATGCAGAATGTAAAAAACAATAATAACAGCGATTCAAAGGGAAATTTACAGGATACTGTTTTTAAATCAGCGGAAAAGGATTCCAAAACAGCTACCAACAAAAACTTTGCGTTTAAGGATTTGGTTTCTAATTTAGAAAATCCGGATAAAATTTTGTCAGCCAAAAATGGTAATGAAAAAACATTGGGAGAGTTTAAGCAGGAAATAAATTTTGATTCCATGTCAAGGCTTGCTTCCAAAACCTCTGAGCAGAATAATGTTAAAACTGTTAATATAGATTCACCCAAAGATATATTCAAAATAACAGATCTTGTGGAAATAGCAAAAAATTCAAGTAGCAAAAAGCTCACGGTTCAGTTAGAGCCACATAATCTGGGCAAAATGAATATTCAGCTGACGGAACAGGCTGGTAAGCTCACAGCTAAATTCTTTGTGGAAAATGATACTGTGAAACATATTATGGTTAACAATGCTGACCAAATAAGGGCTCAGTTGGCGGATAAAGGGATTGTTATACACGATATGGATTTTATGTTTATGGATGATTATGATTCTCAGCAGCGTTTCCATGAGAATGCTGAAAGACTAAGACAGCAGTTTAAAAATGGTGACAATTCTGGGAATCAGGAAGAAGAAATGGAAAATGAGAAATATGATAGAAAATCAGGGATTTATGCCTGAAGGAGGATGAGTTATGCAGGCTATGATAGATAAATATACTGATTTACAGGCTAAATATGCTGAAGAACAGAGTACAAAAAGAGAGATTAAAAAGGAGTTGGGAAAAGAGGATTTTTTACAACTTATGGTGGAACAGATGAAAAATCAGGATCCTCTTAATCCAATGAATAATTCTGAATTTATTGCCCAAACCGCTCAGTTTTCTTCTCTGGAGCAGTTACTTAACATATCCGGTTCTGTTGAGAAGTTGTCCGAGTCTATAAAGAAAGACGAGGCCGGACAGAATCAGCTTTTTTCCGCAGCCAATTTCATTGGGAAAAAGGTGGGCTTTTATTCAAATACTGCAAGACTAAAAAATGGTGAAGCTTCAATTTCCTTTGAAGCAGAAGGTATGCCGGCTGCCGCACAAATTGATATAAAAAACGGCTCAGGCCAGACTATTAAAAGTCTTGATATCAAAGATGTCAGTATGGGTAAAAATTCTATTGTGTGGGACGGAACAGATGCAGAAGGAAACAAAGTGGATGACGGTAATTATATCTTTGAGGTAAAAGCAGTTAATGCAGAAGGAGATGCCATTCCTACACTCGGTCTTTCAGAAGGTTTGGTAAAAGGTGTAAGCAATGGGAGTAATGGAATGCAGTTTGACTTAGGTGGTTTAAAAATTGCATCTAATCAGATTTATTCTGTTTATGAAAATGATGAATAATAAATATACAGGAGGCGTAAAATGTTACGTTCATTATATTCGGGTATATCAGGATTAAGACAGCATCAGCAGGGAATGGATGTTGTGGGTAATAATATAGCCAATGTAAATACCACCGGTTTTAAATCTTCACGTGTGATATTTGAAGATTTATTCAGTCAGACACTAAGCGGTGCCAGGGCTCCCTCAGGCAATACTGGCGGAGTGGACCCCACACAGATAGGTACGGGTGTTGGTATGGCTACTGTTGATAACATTTTTACAGAGGGTACACCGGAGAGTACCGGCGTTACGACAGATTTGGCGCTGGAAGGTAATGGTTTTTTTGTTGTAAGAGGCCAGGGTGAAAATGAAGATTATTACACCAGAGCAGGGCATTTTACTTTCGACAGGGATGGTAATATGGTTAATCCTTCGGGGTATATCGCACAGGGATGGATGGCTGATCCTGAAACGGGCAGGATACAGACGGATGTTGATGCGCAGGATATGAAGATTACGGAAGCGCACAGGAACCTTGCACCCCAGGAAACGACTGAAGCTATGCTTGCAGGAAATCTGGATACCAGAGCGGATGCAAGTATACTGGAATTTCAAAAGCTGACTACATACGCAGCAGGTGATACACCACTTTCTTCACTTTATGATACCAATGGTACTGAATTGGATTTGTCCCAAGGGGAACCTGTTATTATAAAAGCACACGGCACCGGTGATACAGATATGTCGAGTTTGTATGATGAGTTTGGCACAAGCTTGGGAGTTGAATCAGGAGACACCATTGATGTGACATATAATAGTGCCACTACAACTTTAACGTATGGAACTGATTTTAATACTTTAAGTGATTTCATAACTCAATTAGATATTATAACAGGTGGCACATCCTCATTAAATAATGGAAGCATTGAGACAAATCTTGCAAATGGAGATACATTATCATTTACCAGCCCTGATACAAACCTTGAAAGTGTACTGAGCGGTCTTGAAGGCACTTATGATGGTACAAATTCCCAAAGCTCCGGTGTTATGAACTATCAGAATGAAATAGTAACGGGTATTGATTTTGAAAATATGAATGAACTTGCCGGTGAAATACAAAGCGCTTTGAATAATGTATCAACTGGTTTTACGGCAACCTATGATGATACCCAGGGTAAAATACTCTATGATAACGCAGGTCCACAGAATATATCAGGTCTGGAAATTTCAAAAGCATATTCAGGCAATATTTTTGAAAATAATCTTTTGAATACAGATACAATTAATAGTGGTGGCACAACAGATTCTGATATTTTTCTCAGGAATGCTGACAGTAATACAGTATTAGCAGATTTATTTGATAGCAGCGGTCAATCGTTAGGTTTGGATACAAATTCTCAAATTACAGCTGAAGCCATAATAGGTGGTGAAAATCCAGGGAATAATTTTATTCCTGTTGACGGTGATGCCTTGTTGAGTGATTTATTCGGGGAGTTGGAAAGTTATATGGGACTTAACAATGGAGGTGTTAATATTACTGACGGCGTAATTACCCTAAAAGGTGAAAAAGGAGTGAAAAATAATATTGACTCTATAAATTTTGAGGCTATTGACACTACCGATGGCTCAGCCATAGTTACTTTTAATAATACAATAAATGATTATTCGATAGAGCAGGAGGCGGAAGGTGGTCAATTGGTGACCAGTCAGACATTATACGATCAGTTGGGCAATGCCAATGTGGTAAACTATGATTTTACTCTGTCTGATTCCCAAAATAATATATGGAAGTTGGATTTATCCTCTGACAATCCGGAGTATAGTGCTGAATTCGAAAATGTGCAGAATGATTTGTTTGTGCAGTTCAATGATGATGGTTCTTTCAGGAGTGCTTTTTATAATGACAACGCCGGAAACAGGGTTAATATCTCAAATCTGAGCTATAGCCTTTTTGATTCAGGTAATAATCCTGTTATAGAAAATGTTGCGCTGAACTTGGGTTCATCAGGTGAATATAACGGCATGACGACTTCGGCTGCTGAATCTAATATAAAGAAAACTGACCAGGACGGATACACCAGAGGTGAGCTGGATAGGCTCAATATCAATGATGCCGGTGAAATTATAGGCTCATACACAAATGGTGAACTGAAAACATTAGGTCAAATAGGTGTGGCATCCTTTGCGAACCAGGACGGTCTGCTTAAAGTAGGTGAAACGATGTTTGCCACCACGCCAAATTCCGGAGATGCTGCCATTGGACGGGCTAATACAGGTGGAAGAGGTATTATAAAATCAGGCTACATTGAAAATTCTAATGTGGATTTGGCCAAAGAGTTTGTGGATATGATAAAGATGCAGAGAGGTTATCAGGCCAATTCCAGGACAATTACCACAAGTGACGAAATGCTTCAGGAGCTTATGAATCTTAAAAGGTAATGTTTAATCCACAGGGAGGGGTAAACCTCCCTTTTTTACTTGTAAAGATTATACTTTTAATTGCCTTATTTCTTATTTATTATTAATATACAATTCTTTTAAAATATGATATAGATACTTAAGTTATGGGCTAAGATGGTCGAATTAACGTTTATTAATGGCAAATAGGTTATCTTGTTATTGAAGTAGAATCGAAGGCTATAGGAGATTTTGGTTATGGATATTGCAACCCTTGCTGGTGTAATCGTTGCTTACGTTCTTGTTTTTATTGCTTTGATAATCGGTCCGGGAGTAATTGTTTACATAGATGTGCCTTCCATGCTTATTGTGTTCGGAGGTACTACGGGAATTTTGCTAATGAACTGGCCTCTGAATAAAGTGCTTAATGTCATGACGATTGTAATGAAAACATTTCTTTTTAAATCCGAAGATCCTGAAAATCTCATTAATAACCTTGTGGAATATTCCCAGAGGGCACGGAGAGATGGAATTCTGGCTTTGGAGTCTGTTGAGGATGAGATAGATGATGAATTTTTAAAAAAAGGAGTGAGGCTGGCAGTGGATGGCACTGAACCGGAGGTTATAAGGACAATACTTGAAACAGAGCTTTCCTATATGGAAGACAGGCACAAGGAAGGTGCATCTGTACTGCAGACTTTGGCAGATTTTGCACCTGCAATGGGGATGATTGGTACATTGATAGGTCTTGTAGCAATGTTACAAACCATGAATGACCCAACTACTATCGGCCCGGCAATGGCTATTGCATTACTTACTACTTTTTACGGCTCTCTTATTGCTAACCTTTTTGCAGCTCCCTTGGCGAACAAATTAAGAACCAGATCAACAGAAGAGGTTTTACTAAAAGAAATCATGCTTGCAGGTATTATGGCGATACAGTCAGGAGATAATCCAAGAATTGTGGAAGAAAAGCTTCATGCATTTTTACCACCCAAACTTAGAAAATCTCAGTTTGAATAAAGCTGGAATCGTATACAGAGGATAAAAATGGCCAGAAAGAAAAAAGAGGAATGTCCGAAAGGCGCACCAGCCTGGATGACAACTTTTTCTGATATGACAACACTGCTTCTGACTTTCTTTATCCTACTTCTTTCTATGGCTTCGTTAGATCAGCGTAAAATAAAGCAGGCTATAGGCTCACTCCAGGGAGCACTCGGTGTGTTAGCTGAAGGCCGGCGTACAGAGATGAGTCAGGAAGAAATTATTTCCCGGATTGAGTTTGTTACACAGACAGAAAGTAGTTCCAAACAAATTATGCAGGGCATGCGTAACTATATGGAACAGGCCAATCTTTCTTCCGAAGTTTCTGTTGTGGAAACGGAAAAGGGTTTTTCAGTTCGTATAATGGATTCGGTTTTGTTTGAGTCCGGCAGTGCAACGCTTCTTGATTCTGCTAAGCCTCTTTTGGACAAGCTTCTGGGAGTTATAAGAGAATCACCTTATCATGTTATGGTGGAGGGGCACACGGATGATATTCCTATAAATACTGATGAATTTCAGTCTAACTGGGAGCTTTCCACTGCAAGAGCCACTTCTGTTGTGAAATATTTTATAAATAAAGGGGCTAAGCCAGAGAAACTTTCTGCTGCAGGATATTCACAGTATCATCCTTTGGTCCCAAATATTACGCCGGAAAACAGGGCAAAAAACAGACGGGTTGAAATAAACTTTATAAGTCCGGAATTTTCAAGTGCCAACAGAGATATTTTTGAAAATGAAAATTAAAGATTTGTTTTTAATTGACACTTTTATAATTGAGTAAAATTTGTATAATGTCGTTTATAACAGTTTGGGGGAAATGTAATGGCAGAAGAAAACGAAAAACAGGAAACAGGTAAAAAAAGATCAAAGTTAAAACTGATAATTATTATATTAATTGTATTAATATTACTTGGTGGTGCTATGGCTGCATATTTTTTTATTTTTAGCACTGATCCGGCTAATTCTGCTCAACAGAATAACCAGCAGTCTACCCAGGAATTAGGATCACAAAATTCAAAGACAATTGGACCACTTTATTCGTTCGATACGTTTATCGTAAATCTTTCTGATTCAGGAGGTACAAGATATCTGAAAGTTACAATGCAGGTGGAGCTTAGTTCTTCAAAGCTGGAAGCGGAAATAGAAAAAAGAAAACCCCAGCTTAGAGATATAATATTAACAGTATTATCTTCAAAAACATATGCTGAAGTCAGTACAGCCCAGGGTAAATTAGCTTTGAAACAGGAAATACTGCGGAGAGTAAACCTTGTACTGACCTCAGGTACATTGGAAAATGTATATTTTACAGAATTTGTTTCTCAGTAGGTGTTGGCATGGATAAAGAGTATGTGAAAGACCAGTTTGGTGAAGTATTGATTAATGTATATGTGGAGCTTGGCAGAAAGCTTGTAAGTATTGGTGATATGCTTAGCTGGGATTCCGGTACAATAATCAAACTAAACAAGACTTCCGGTGAATCCGTAGATTTTATAGTTAACAATAAACCTCTGGCAAATGGTGAGATTATGGTGCTGGATGATAAATTTGGAATAAGAATAACCGATATAATGAGTAAAACTGCCATTTCGGAGATGAAAAAAGACGGGCTGTATGATTAGCAGAATAGTGGTTCTCTTCGTTATTGCTTGTATGATTGTTTCGGTTAGCCCTGTTTTTGGAGCACAGGCCACCTATTCTATTACTGACAAACAGGTGAGGGCCAAAATTGATTTTGAAAAAAAACCTGATGTGTTAAATTCCTATATCAAAAACTCAAAGTTTATACTGGAAATAGACGGTAAAATATCCCTTTCTGAAGAAGAATTCTGGGGATCACCGATGACATCGGTGAGTACCAGCTATTCTGAAGGGATAACTTCTGTTATATTTGATTTTATTGATAAACCTTCTGCTCCAAGGGTTGAGATAAAGGGTAACAGCATTTTTGTGGAATTTGATCTTACTGCCAGTAATAATGTTGCAGAAAGCAGCGGTAATGTGTATTTGAGACTTTTTTTCGGGTTGGGCATGATTCTGGTGATGATTTTGATTTTTTATTTTTTTGTTAAATTTTTTATGAAAAAAAATATAACGTCAGATATCCCCGGGATCGGCAGATTGATGGGAAAAGTGGATATTATGCCTGGCAGAAATCTGGTTTTTTATGAGCTTGATGAATCGATATATATTTTGGGTATAAGTGGTGACAGTATTTCTCTTGTGGATAAAATTTCTGACGAGGATCAGGTTTCAAGGATAAAAAGCGGTTTTTCAAAAAGAAAAGACTTTGGAAGTTATTTGAAATTTTTCAATAAAGAATCTGTGGATGAAGAAGTAAAAATATCCTCTTCGCTTATAAAGGATAAGGTGGACTCATTAAGAAAACGCTAATTTTTGCCATTGTCTTTGTTGTTGCATGCTCTGGTTTTGCTTTTGCTGCAGACAATATTCCTATACCTTCCTTTAATATCGGTATTGGAGCAGCTGAGGGGCCGCAAGATGTGGCCATAACGCTGCAAATTATTTTTCTCCTTACCATAATTACGCTGGCACCTGCTATACTTATATTGCTGACTTCGTTTACCCGGATAATTATTGTTTTTTCTTTCCTCAGAACTGCCATGGGTACCCAACAAATGCCACCTAACCAGATTTTGGTGGGACTGGCACTTTTCTTGACTTTTTTTATAATGCAACCTGTCTTTGCCAGGATAAATGATAATGCACTTACACCCTATCTGAATGAAGAAATAACTTTTGCCGAAGCGATGCAGGAAACCAGAGGTCCAATAAGAGAGTTTTTGCTGGATAATACCAGAAAAAAAGATGTTCTGTTATTTTTGCAAATTTCCGATTCTGAACGACCGGAAACCGCTGAAGATATTCCTGATTTAATACTTGTGCCGGCGTTTGTAGTTAGTGAACTGCAGACAGCTTTTGAAATGGGCTTTTTAATATTCTTGCCGTTTTTGGTAATAGATTTTGTTGTTGCCAGTGTTTTGTTGTCGATGGGTATGATGATGCTGCCACCTATTATGATATCATTACCATTTAAAATACTTCTGTTTGTACTTGTGGACGGATGGAGCCTTATCGTAGGTTCTGTTGTAAAAACATTCATGTGATGCTAAGGTAATATATGAGCCCTGATTTGGTAATAGGTTTAACAACAAAAGCTTTGGAAACATCACTTTTATTGGCCGCTCCGATGCTGGGTTTTGGCTTAATGGCGGGGCTTATTATCAGTATTTTTCAGTCCGTGACCCAGATTCAGGAAATGACTCTGACTTTTATACCCAAAATACTTGCTGTTGTTTTGGCTATTATAATATTTTTTCCCTGGATGATGAATCTTATGATAGATTTTACTATCACTCTTTTCCAAAATCTCAGCGTATATGTTGGATTGTAAGTTTTCCTTATTTATGGAGGTAAATTATGCCGCATTTACAGTTTGAGTTTAATTTTCATGTTAGCAAAGAGCAAAAAAGGATGTTTGCAGAGAAAATTATGTCTCACTTTAGTGAAATCATGGACACAGGAACAGGCCACATTGGCGTTACTTTGCGGGAATTTGATTCGGACAGTCTTGTACTTGGCAGAGTAAAGAATTCGGAAGAACCGGTGGCTTATGTAAATGCAGATATCAGAAAAGGAAGAAAGTATGAGCAGAGAAGGAAACTTGCTCTTGCTTTTATGGATGAAATACATAGTTTTTTCAATGTAGCTACCAACAATATGTATGTTATATTTACAGAGCACGAAGGTGAAGATTTTCATTTGTATGAACGGGCTCTGAAATCATGGTCAGAGGGTGAAGACCCACTGAAAGACTAAATATAAGGGTGTATTATGGATTTTGGACTGGAAAACAAAGTGTTTTTTGTGGCAGCATCCACAAAGGGTATAGGATATGGAATAGCAAGAGCGTTGGTAAATGAAGGTGCGAGTGTTTTGATAGGCGGCAGGAATGAAAATGAGCTGGAGCAGGCGGTTTATTCTCTTAAAGCTATTAGAAATATAAAAATACTTGGAAACACATTTGATGCTTCTAATCATGACTCTCTCCACAGCTGGATAGAATTTGGAATACGGGAGTTTGGTGCTCCTGACGGCCTTGTGGTAAATGCCGGAGGTCCTGTTCCGGGGAAATTTTTTGATTTTGATGAAAGTGACTGGCAGGATGCCTTTGAACTGACCTTAATGAGTGCTGTAAGAATGATAAATATGGTTTTACCCTACTTAAGAGCTAACGGGCGAGGCTCGGTACTTTCAATAACGTCATCTTCTGTCAAAGAGCCGATAGGGAATTTACTGCTCTCCAATGTTATGCGTTCCGGTGTCACAAGTCTTATGAAAAGCCTTTCTATGGAATTTGGCCCGGAAAATATAAGATTTAACAATCTTGTCCCCGGCAGAATAGATACTGAGCGTGTAAAACATCTCGATGAAGTAAATGCATCCAAGCTCAGTATTACTCCCGAAGAGTATAAGAACAAAGTGTCTCGCGAAATTCCTCTTGGCAGATACGGGACTATTGATGAAATAGGCCGGGCAGGTGCATTTTTACTTTCTGAGGCTGCCAGTTATATCAACGGTGTGACACTGCTTGTGGATGGTGGAAAAACAAAGACCGTTTGGTGAGTTTTTCTCATTTCTCGTTTATTAAGAGCGGCATAATAAAAGGATTTACGACGTCATCGCGAGGGCGGTAGCCCTCGACGATCTCACACCCTTCAACTCATTACGAGGGGCGTAGTTTCGAAGTAATCTCATGTCTATTACGTGAGATTGCTTCGTCGTTAATATTTCGCAAGAATGCCTGCGGATAGCACCAGTCTTCTATACTGGTAAATATGTGTAACATTCTATTTAGTTATCGCTGTTTAGACATAAAGTCCTGTTTTTAAAGTGTGTAAGCACACTTGCATATTTGTTTGCCATATCGTTTCTTAATATACGATGACAAGAAGTTATATTATCCGGAGCGAAGCCGAGGGATTTTCAACTATATGCTAATAATTTCTGCAGTCCTGCTTATAGTTGACAAAAGGGGTCTTATTGCTGTATATAATCGCTTTTACAGCTATTTTGAACAGTAGGGGTGTGTGATGAAAATAAATTTACCGGATGGCAGCAAATTAGATGTGGATAATAACCCAACAGTCTATAGTGTAGCTGAGGGTATAAGCAAGGGCTTAGCAAGGGATTCTGTTGCCGGAGAAGTAAATGGTAAGCCAGTGGATATATATTATGAGCTGAATGATGGTGATAATGTGAAAATTATTACTTCAAAAGATAAAAAAGGGCTTGAAATCTTACGCCATTCAACCGCCCATCTGATGGCACATGCTGTTAAAAGATTGTTTCCTGAAGCTAAAGTTACCATAGGACCGGTTGTGGAAGATGGGTTTTATTATGATTTTGATATAGAGAAACCTTTTACTCCAGAGGACTTGGAGCTTATAGAAAAAGAAATGAAAAAACTTTCAGATGCTAAAATTGATATAAGACGCAAAGAGATGGAAAAAGATAAAGCTGTAAAACTTTTTAATGAAATGGGGGAAACATATAAGTCAGAAATTATATCTGAAATTGAAGAGGAGAATGTATCACTTTATGAACAGGGTGATTTCATAGACTTGTGCAGAGGTCCCCATCTTGATAATACTTCAAAAATAAAACATTTTAAATTGTTATCTGTGGCCGGTGCTTACTGGCGGGGTGATGAGCGTAATAAAATGCTGCAGAGAATTTATGGTACAGCATGGTTTAAAAAAAGTGAACTTGATGAGTATTTACAACGGCTGGAAGAAGCGAAAAAAAGAGACCACAGGAAATTAGGTAAAGAACTGGAGTTATTTTCCTCTTTTGATGAAGTCGGCTCAGGTCTGATTTGCTGGTTACCTAAGGGCTCAAAGGTTAGGCTTGCTATTGAGAATTTCTGGAGGGAGGAACACATAAAAAATGACTATGAAATTCTTTATACTCCTCATATAGGTAAAGCAAATCTGTGGCAGACATCAGGGCATCTTGACTTCTATTCGGAAAATATGTATTCTCCGATGGATATAGAGGGACAGGAATATTATATAAAGCCAATGAACTGCCCTTTTCATATAATGATATATAAAACAAAAACAAGATCTTACAGGGATTTGCCTTTAAGATGGGCTGAACTGGGGACTGTATATCGCTATGAACGATCAGGTGTTTTACACGGCTTGTTGAGGGTGAGAGGTTTTACTCAGGATGATGCCCATATTATCTGTACTGATAAGCAGATTGAAAGTGAAATTAGTGAAGTCCTGGATTTTTCTCTTAACATTTGGAAAGACTTTGGTTTTTCTTCTGTTAAAGGTTATATAGCTACTAAGCCTGAAAAAAGTGTAGGTGATGAAGCTATGTGGCAGAAAGCCACGGATTCACTTACAAAAGCTATTGTGAAATCAGGGATAGATTATGAGCTTGATGAGGGAGGCGGTGCTTTTTACGGCCCAAAAATCGATCTTAAAGTAAAAGATGCAATTGGACGTGAATGGCAGATGACCACTATTCAGTTTGATTTCAACCTTCCTGAACGTTTCGATATGAACTATATTGACTCGGACGGAAAAGAAAAAAGACCATTTATGGTTCACAGAGCCCTACTGGGTTCACTCGAAAGGTTTTTCGGAGTACTTGTTGAACACTATGCCGGTGCTTTCCCTTTCTGGATAGCTCCTACTCAGATAAAAGTCCTTAATATTTCCGATGATCAGCTGGATTATTGCAAACAGTTGGTGAAAAAATTAAAAGGGAAAGGGTTTAGAGTGGAGCCCGATTACAGAAATGAAAAGATTGGGTATAAAATCAGAGAGGCGCAACTGGAGAAAATACCTCATATGCTTATAATTGGTAAAGAGGAAGTTGAAAATAATACAGTTTCTGTTAGACTTAGGGACGGCAAAAATAAAAATAATCTTGATTTTAATGAATATTTTGATGTAATAAAATATATTGATGAAAATAAAAGTGTTAATTTGTGGAGGTGATCTATAG
>DDHP01000021.1:0-22673 GCA_002338145.1 Deferribacteraceae bacterium UBA1873
AAGCTGATATTTAACAGGGCGAGTGAAGTGGAGAGGTCTATTCTTATATAACAAATGTAAGTCACAAATTCCATGGTGAATACAAAAAATATTTCAATTGTATTAATTCTTTAGCTTAATCTGAACCTTTACCTTACCCTTAAACCCACCACGGCATCTTTCGAAGTGCTTCCTGAATTATTAAAAACTTTCCAATACATTTTAGGTGATTAGTATATAAAAATCCCGGCTTATTGCTTCAAGAGGGGAGGAGGGAAGAAGCGTTTGAAAAGCCGGGCAATTTATTGTCTTTATTTACACAATTTAATATAATAAAACGTTAATAATAATCAAGACTTTTTTTGCCTGGATTTAATTAATTTTTATTGTTTATATATTTTCTATATTATCTTAAATATAGAAAGTTAATATGGCAATTACCATAAATAGTTTCTGCCCGAAAGCTATGAAACCCTGAACCAAGTTCAGGATGTTAATGTAAGTCCGGTCTTTATCGGAGTGATTTTACTTTTGCAGACATTTTGCAAAACAAAGAGTCCGTTTAACCCTGTGCAATGGCCGGTTATTATATGTTTTATGTTGTAATTGTTTATCTCTTGGGCGATTTCAATTATTTCATCTTCGCTGCTTCTAAAAAGGTGAAAACCGCCTATGAGATTTTTTATTGTATTTACTCCTGTTATATTAATAGCTGTTTTTATAATATTTAATATTCCTCTGTGGGAACATCCTGTGAGAACGCTTATCCCACCAGATTCCTTTAAAATAAGAAACATTTCATCATCAAAGGCATCTCTTTTGTATACTTTTTTTTCTTTTATATACAAATTTGAATCTGAATCAAAGTTATCGTATTTTGTGATATGAGTAAAAATAATGTTTGCATTTATATTTATAGAATTTTCCACAAGTTTAAAATTGAGTAATTCGCTGTTTGAAATTTCATCGTTTAAGCCTATAAAAGTGTATGTCCCGTCAGAATTCTTTTTCATATGCCTGCTGTTAATATTTATGCTGCTGTATACTAAATATTTCTTTTGGGGATTGTTCAAATATTTTAGTCCGCCGGTGTGATCATAGTGTCCATGACTTAAAAATATGGTATTAATGTTATCAAGCATGATATCTAATACTTTTGCATTATGTTTCATTGTAAAAGTTTGTCCTGTGTCAAAAATAAATCTGAAATTGTCAAAGGTTACAATGCAGGAAAATCCATGTTCGGATAAGATTTCTTTTTGATCGGTGTAGTTATCTGTCAGAAAGGTAATTTTCATTTTTTATCCTGGAAGTTTATATAAAATTTTTGCATAAAAGTTTTGCTCTTTTGCAACAATTCAGTAAGTTTATAGAGTAGCCGATGCTAATATTTATCTGAATATTTTTATACATTATAAAAATTGTTATTACAGTTCAAGTAAAAATATGTTTCTTGGTATTTGCTTTTTTTAAATAGTTTTGCTAATTTGTGCTGTAATAGTCAACATTGTATTAATACATAAAGAGTATACTTAAATGAATTTAGGAAAATATAATATATAGTCTGAATATAGCAAACTATTAATAGATAAGGGGAGTTTATGTCAGAGGAGAACACTTTTGAGAAAAAAATGGAGCGCTTGGAAAAAATAGTTAATGAACTTGAAGATGGTGAGCATGGTATCGAAGAGACATTAAAACTTTTTCAGGAAGGTGTTAAATTAGGTAAGGAATGCCGAAAAATCTTGAATGATGTTGAATTGCGCGTGAATAAAGTTTTGGGAATTGATGAGGAAGGGGAAGTCTTGACGGAGAATTTTGATGACAACGTTTAATTTAGAGGAATATCTAACATACTGGGCAAAAAAAACAGAGAGCTGGTTAAGGGATAATTTGTTATATTATAATGAACAAACGGTTGGACTTACAGATTCTATGCGTTACAGTATTATGGCAGGTGGGAAAAGACTCAGGCCGGCGTTAATTTATTCTGCTTTCGGCATTTTTGACAATGATTTTGACAAAATCATACCTTATGCTTCGTCTGTTGAAATGCTTCATACATATTCTTTGATTCATGATGACTTACCTGCCATGGATGATGATGATTACAGGCGGGGTAAACCAACCAATCATAAAATGTTTGGGGAAGCTACCGCAATACTTTCCGGTGATGCCTTGTTGACGAAAGCATTTGAAATAATGCTTGATCCGGAAATAAACACTGATGTTGACGTAGCTCTCAGAGCTGAAGCAGCTCATAAACTGGCTGTGGCAGCAGGGGATCAAGGTATGGTAGGCGGACAGTATGCAGATATACAGGCTGAAAAGGGAAATTTTGATGAGAGAACTGTTGAATTTATACATAAGCATAAAACAGCATCATTGCTGGGATATTGCACTGAACTTGGTGCTATTATAGGTTATGGCAGTGAGGATGACAAAAAAAGGTTGCGAAAATTTGGCATGAATATAGGTTTAGCTTTTCAAATAGTGGATGATTTACTTGATTTAACCTCTTCCACTGAAGAAATGGGCAAAGATGCCGGGAGTGATTTGAAGAAGGGCAAGGCAACTTATCCGGGGATATATGGTGTGGATAAATCCAAGCTTATGGCACAGGAACTTGTGGATGAATCTTTAGCGCTTGTTGAATGTTATAAACCTGCATCAAGGCCATTGAAAGAAATTGCCAGTTTTGTAGTAAATCGCAAAAAATAGGGAAGTATATTCGGCATATAAACACACGGAGGATGAATTGAGCATATTAAACACATTGGAGTTGCCTGATGGTATAAAAGAACTGAATTTTGATGAGCTGGATAAACTGGCTTTTGAAGTAAGAGAGTTTATGCTGGAATCTGTTTCAAAAACCGGAGGACACCTGGCTTCCAGTCTCGGTGTGGTGGAATTGACCATCGCGTTGCTGAAAATCTTTAATCCTCTTAAAGATAGAATTGTGTGGGATGTGGGGCATCAGTCTTATGCCTATAAAATACTTACTGATCGAAAAGATACTTTTAACACTTTAAGAAAATTTAATGGAATAAGTGGTTTTAATAAAATCAGCGAGAGCCCGTACGATGCTTTTGGAGTGGGGCATACCAGTACATCTATTGCTTCAGCTTTGGGCATAAAAACAGCTGCTGATATAAAGAACAAAGAGCAAAATGTTGTTGCCGTTATCGGTGATGGTGCAATGACCGCGGGGTTAGCTTTTGAAGCTATAAACTATTTGGGACATTTGGATAAAAATCTTATTGTTATACTGAATGATAATGAAATGTCCATAAGTCCAAATGTAGGAGCACTTTCCAGCTATTTGTCAAGAATAATGACAGGTGAAGTATATACTAAATTCAGAAAGGATGTTTCTCATCTGCTGGAACACGCTCCAATGGGGACGAAATTTCTTCATGTTGCAAAAAAAATGGAGGAAGGGGTAAAAGGCTTTTTTACTCCGGGTGTTCTTTTTGAAGAGTTTGGAATGAAATATATAGGCCCAATAGATGGGCACAATATAAAAGATTTGATTAAAGCCATACATAATGCCAAAATACAGGATGGACCATCTTTAATCCATGTGGGCACCAAAAAAGGCAAAGGGTTTAAACCTGCTGAAGATAATCCTGAAAAATTTCACGGTGTTTCTGCTTTTGATTTAAAAACAGGAAAGGCAATAAAATTTGGCTCATCCAAGACATATACCGATATTTTCAGCGATAAAATTTGTGAAATAGCTGAAAGAGATGAAAATGTTGTATCAATAACCGCAGCTATGCCTGATGGCGTTGGCCTTAGGAAATTTGCGGAAAAATTTCCTGACAGATTTTTTGATGTGGGAATAGCAGAACAGTTTGCTGTTACTTTTGCAGCCGGGTTGGCCGTCAATGGCCTAAAACCGTATGTTGCCATATATTCCACTTTTTTACAAAGAGCTTTTGACAGTATTGTACATGATGTTGCTTTGCAAAACCTGCCGGTAACGTTTTGTATCGATAGAGGGGGGCTTGTGGGGGCGGATGGGCCTACTCATCACGGTTCTTTTGATTTGTCTTACCTGAGAATGATTCCCAATCTTACAGTTATGGCTCCAAAAGATGGCAAGGAGCTTGAAGATATGCTTGAGTTAACCTGCAGTTTGGATGGCCCTGTTGCGGTAAGATACCCGAGGGGAGCAGCTGACAAATATGATTATTCTTACTGTAAAGTGGAAAAAGGTGAGCCAGAAATCGTAAACAATGCCGGTGATTATGCAATTGTATCTGCAGGGCATATTTTTTCAGAAGCTGAAAAGTTACAAAATATGTTAAAAAATGATGGCTTGGAAGTGGCACTTGTAAATATGCGCTTTATTAAACCTATTAACAAAGACAGTTTGCTTAATGTTTTGCTGGATAAAAAATCTGTTGTCCTGATGGAAGAAAATGCACTGAATGGTGGTGCATGTGAAGCTATACAGTCTATCCTTATTGACGCAGGATATAAGGGGGATATTTACAAATATGGCATCCCTGATGAGTTTGTGCCACATGGTGATATTGGATCTTTAAGAAACTTTATAGGCTTAACAGCAGAGCAAATTTACAGTTATATATCACAAAAATGGCAAAAAAACGCTTAGATATTTTACTTTTTGAATCGGCGAAAGCTGAGAGTAGAGAGAAGGCTAAATCTTTGATAATGTCCGGGAATGTTCATTCTGATAATAAAATTCTCGATAAACCTGGAATGCTTGTTGATGAAAATATCCCACTGTATGTAAAAGAACGCTTGCCGTATGTCAGCAGAGGCGGGTTAAAACTGAAAAAAGCTGTGGATATATTTAAATTAAATTTTGAAGGAAAAACTGTAATTGATATTGGAGCTTCAACAGGTGGTTTTACTGACTTGGTTTTGCAACAAGGTGCTGAGAAAGTCTATGCTGTGGATGTGGGAAAAAACCAGCTTCATTATAGCTTGACGAGAAACCCTCATGTTGTTGATTTGCAAAAAGTTAATTTCAGGGAAATTGATTTTGATATAATCGGCGAAAAAGTTGACAACATTGTGTGTGATGTCTCCTTCATATCACTGAAAATGATTATTCCTAAGGCTGTAATGTTTTGTGTGGAAGGATGCGAACTTGTTTTTTTAATCAAACCACAGTTTGAAGCTAAAAAACAGGAAGTTGGTAAAAATGGTGTTGTTCGAAATCCTGAAGTGCACAAAAGAATTATGGAGGATATTATTGGTTTTGCAAAAAATTGTGGCTTATCTTTTCAGGGATTGACGCGCTCACCTATTAAAGGTCCCAAAGGTAACATTGAATATCTGGTGTATTTCGTTTATAAAGATAAATTTTGTATGAATGATGATGTGAAAAATATTGTAAGGCAGGTTGTGGATGATGAAAAATATAGCTATTGTTGTTAAACCTCATGCTGGAGAAGTGGCGGACATTACAGAAACAATTTGCGATTATTTAAAGTCTGAGGGTAAAAATGTACTGATGGAGGAAAGGACAGCATCTGTTTTAGGTTGTTTTCATTATGCTTCACATGATGAAATAAAGGATGAAGCGGATCTGCTTATTGTTTTGGGTGGGGACGGTACGCTTATATCCACTAACAGAATAATTTCCGGTAAAAATATTCCGATTCTCGGAATTAACTTAGGAAGACTTGGTTTTTTAACAGAAACCAAAGTGGACGAGGCTCTGGATACAATTAAAAAAGTGCTTTCGGGAAAATACAAATATGATAATCGAATGAAGCTTTATAGCGAAATTTTTAATAACGGTGAAAAAGTTTTTGAAACAGAGGTATTGAACGATATTGTTATAAATAAAGGTGCCCTTGCCAGAATTATTGATATAGAGGTTTCAATAGATGGGCAGTTTGTTAATCTTTACAGAGCTGATGGCTTGATAGTATCCACACCCACCGGATCTACAGCTTATACACTTGCAGCCGGCGGACCTATTATCTATCCAACATTGCACTCTATTGTCATAACCCCTATCTGCCCCCACTCTCTGACACACAGACCTATAGTTGTACATGATGACAGTGAATTAAAAATAAGAATTCTTAATGACGATGAGAAAGTTTTTATTACATATGACGGTCAGATAGGAAGAAAAATGTCTCTAAAGGAAGAAATTTACATTCGGAAATCCCCCCAGCCACTAAAACTAATAGTTTCCCAAAAACGCAACTACTTTGCACTTCTTAAAGAAAAACTGGGGTGGGGAAGCATCTGATGCTTAAGTGCCTGAACGTAAATAATCTTTCTGTCATAAAGTCTGTGACTTTAGATTTTACTGACGGTCTTAATATTATTACCGGTGAAACTGGTGCTGGTAAATCTCTTATAATTCAGGCTTTAAAACTTCTTCTGGGGGAACGCTTCAGTCGTGATATGGCAAGAAATCCCGATGTAAAAGTGAGTGTGGAGGGTGTTTTTGATGTTTCTTCCCTTGATTTTGATGATTTGACAGCGGAAGAGTTTGATATTGAAGATGAAATAATTGTGAAGCGAATTATAGACCCATCAGGTAAAAACAGAGCTTTTGTTAATGGGCATATAGCTACTCTTGCTCAGCTTAAGAATGTTTTGGGAAGGGTGATTGATTTTCATGGTCAGCATGATCACCAACACCTTTTAAATGCAGGAAATCATATAAAGTATCTTGATGCTTTGGTAGATGAAAAGCTGAAAACAGAATATGGTGAATTATACGTGCGTTATCGCAAGTTGACAGATGAAATTAACAAATTGAAAGAGAATTACGCTGAAACTGTTAGAAATAAAGAGATTTTTGAATTTCAGTTAAATGAAATAAAAGAAATGTCTATTGATATAGAAAACGACAGTGAATTGGAAAACAGGATTTCGTTTTTAAGCAACCTTGAAAATATAAAGAAATCTTTATCTGCTTCTCTGGAGTTCCTCTCTGAGGGTGAATACAATGCTCTGGATATGCTTAACAATGCTTTAAAAGAAATTTCCGGTGTTCTTCATCACTATCAGGAGCTGGAAAGAACACATGGAAGGCTTCAGGATATTTATTATGAACTTGATGACTGTGTAAATGTTCTTTCACATATGTTTTATGAACAGGCAGAAGATTCGGGTGAACTGGACAGTTTAATAAACCGCAAAGTAAAACTTGATAATTTATTAAAGAAATATGGTGCTACTTTTGAAGATGTACTTAGTTTTGCGGATAATCTTGAGAACAAACTTGACAACCTTACTTTTGATGAAAACCGAATAGAAAAATTAGAAACAGAGCGTGCCCAATTAATTGAGAAATTAAAAGGTGCAGCGAATAGACTTAACATGGCAAGACGTAAGACTGCGAAAAATCTTGGCAAAGAAGTGGAGAATATTTTACACAGCCTTGAGCTTAAAGATGCTGTTTTTGACATTGCAGTGGAATCGGTTAATGAAATTGATGCTTCTGCCGGGGCTAATGTGGAATTTTTTATTTCGAGTAACAAAGGTTTTAAGCCGGCACCTTTGAAAAAGGTAGCTTCCGGTGGTGAGCTTTCGAGAATTATGCTTGCTCTGAAAGAAGTTTTTAGCGATGTGGATGATACACCGGCGTTGGTTTTTGATGAAATAGATACAGGGATAAGCGGAGTTACTGCCAGAAAAGTTGCTGAGAAGCTCTATAAACTCAGTTTAAGAAAGCAGCTTTTTGTAATTACTCATTTGCCTGTGGTGGCTTCAAAAGGTAACCAGCACATTCATATTTCAAAAAAAACGGACAATGATACCACATATACCGAAATAAATGTATTGGCTGAAGAAGAAAAGAAATCCGTGCTCGCAACAATGATAGCAGGCGAAATCACACCTCATGCATTAAAACAGGCTGAGGAACTTATGAGGCAAGAAGGTGATTGATAAATTTGCTCTTGGACTTGTTGGTGTAACTCAAAGCCTTGGATATGCCGGCATAATACTTCTTATGGCACTTGAAAGTTCTTTTTTCCCTTTTCCCAGTGAGATAGTTGTTCCTCCTGCCGGTTTTTTGGCTGCAGCTGGTAAAATGAATATTTATGTTGTCATTTTCTGTGGAATTCTGGGCAGTGTAATGGGTGCACTTGTAAATTATTTTATTGCATCAAGATATGGGAGAATATTTTTGGTTAAATATGGTCATTACTTGTTTTTCGGCGAAGATAAGTTATTGCGGATGGAGGTTTTTTTTAAATCCCATGGTGAGATTACGACGTTTGTGGGCAGGCTTATCCCGGGGGTCAGACAATATATTTCTTTTCCTGCAGGTCTTGCTAAAATGAATATATATAAGTTTGTGGCTTATACTGCATTTGGGGCAGGGATATGGGTTATTATTCTTGCTTATGTTGGTTTTTATGTAGGCAAAAATATCGTTCTTGTAAAAGAGCAGCTTAGTACAATTACACTTATACTAATTCCCTTGCTTTTTTTGCTGGTTTTGGTTTATATCTTTATTTATAGAAAATATGTAAAAAGGTGACTTTATGGTTAAAAGAACCGGTATTTTGATTATATTATTATTGTTTTTTTCTGGGGCTGTTTTGGCTAAAGAGTATACTGTTCAGCGTGGGGATACTCTTTATTATTTGTTAAGTGATATTTTTACACCATCAGAAATACTGGATATAAGCGCAGATATTAAACAAAAAGCTCCTGATTTCAGGCTTCAGGTTGGTGATAAACTAACTATTAATGAAGATGGTGCTGTTATTGAGGTTAATATTTCCAAAGAAATTCATATAAAAAGAACAAATGAAAGCGACATTAGTGTTCAAGTGGTAAAGTATCCTGTAAATGTTTTACGTACAGTTGTATCCGGTGAGATTAACGATTCTTTGTTTTATTCCATGCGAAGGGTTGGGGAATCGGATATATTGGCAATAAAGCTGGCTGAGATACTCGAATGGGAAGTGGATTTTTTCAAAGATATAAGAAAAGGTGATCTTTTTAATATAGTAGTTGAAAAAAAGTTTTGCAGAAACAAATTCATTGGTTACGGGAGAATTCTGGCTGTGGATTTTGTTAATAATGGGCGATTTATCCGGGGTTTATATTATGAAAATGGTAAATTCAGCGGGTACTTCAGCCCCAATGGGAAATCTCTCCAAAGGGGTTTTTTGAAAGCTCCGTTGAAATTTGCCAGAATAAGCTCAAAGTTTCAGCATCGACGGCTTCATCCTGTTCTTAATGTTTACAGACCACATTATGGTGTGGATTATGCTGCTCCTACTGGTACCCCTGTTCATGCCACTGCTGATGGGACTGTGAAAGTAAAGGGGTATACTAAAGGCAATGGAAACTATGTAAAACTCAGTCATAATAACGGCTATGAAACAATGTATTTGCATTTTTCAAGATTTAAAAGTGGACTAAAACGTGGTCAATTCGTCAAACAGGGTGAGGTTATAGGTTATGTGGGATCCACGGGTTACTCCACAGGATCTCATGTTGATTACAGAATAAAAAAGCACGGGCGTTATATAAATCCTTTGAGATTTAAATCTCCCACTAAAAAACTCCCGGAAAAGGAAATGGCTCTATTTAAGCAGAGTACACAGATGTATGCCAATTTGCTGGATTACTCATATCTTAGATACGCTTTCAGAGATTATGGCTTAGATGGTGTGAGTATAAACTAAAATAATGGAATTAGCCTTACTTCTTTTTTTTCTTTATCGTACATGAAATAACTTTTTTTGCTGAGTGTTTCCAGGGTATAGTAGCTGTCGTTTATGATGGCTTTGACTCCGGGCATGGCTTCTTTGTGGAATATTATTTTTGAATCTGAAAATTTTTCCAGCTGCTTCTTTATTTCCTGAATTTTTAGCTTCATTTGAAAAATATCTTTTCTCAATAATCTTTTTTGCTGGATAAGTTTTTTGATTTTTTCTTTTTTTTCTTCATTCTCTATTTTTTCGATTTTATTTTCTATATTCCCAAGAAAATAAGTTATTTTCTTTAAAGAATGTGTTTTCTCGTTTATTTGGTCAATTAAACTCATAAATTCGGATATATGATGAGCCGAGGAGCCGACTATTATTTTTGTTTTGGTAAACGATGGAGAGCCAAGTATTTTTGCCTCTACTCCCTTGGTTGCATAAAAAGTGCCGCCAAAAATACTGCCGGGGTATCCCAGTGCCTCAATTTTTCCTCCGGCACTAATGTTTGAATCGCGAATCATATTTTTAATATTAACATTTTCTGAAGCGGATATTTCGGCATATTGGGCATATTTTGCTTCAACATCCTTTTCTGCTATACATATTGCTCTTTTTGCAAAGCTGCGGCCGATAATACCTTCTTTTATTACAATGTTACCCCCGGCTTTTACTGATCCCCCCGATATTATTTTAGCGACAACATTTTTCCCGGCGTTGACCTCAAAACCCGGCATGATTTCTCCGGTTATAATAACAGTACCTGGAAAAGTTATGTCCCCCGTTTTGTAGTCAACGTTACCTGTTACTTTATAAACTTCACTTACACTGAGATAAAGATGGGAAGATACCTTTCTATAATCCAGCATACCGTCTATCAGACTTATTATTTTATTGTTTTCCATTCGGAGGTTTTTATCCAGATGCAGTTCAATATCTTTGCCCTCTTCTGCTTCCAGAATATCACCTGTAACCGTATACCCATTTTCGCTTTTAAGCGGAGGATTGTAATAGGCAATTTGTGTATCTTCCTTAACTATAGTAATATTATTTGTTTTGAATTTTTTATAATCTACCTTGTCTGTTTTGCTTATGGGTGTTTCAACCTCAAAATCATATTTATCATTTGGATTTTTTATTAAAACTTCTGCATCTTTGCCTTCAACAGGGGGGTTACCGGAAGCAACTAAAAAAATAGGGTCAATATCCAGTTTTTTATTAATTAAATATAAAAGTAAGTCAATTCTTTCATCCATTATACCTTTTACTACATTATTTTTTTCCAGTAGCTTATATAAGTAATTTTTATCGATATTTGATTTCGGTTTTTGGGGGATAAGAAGGTACGCTTTCATTTTATCTTCAGTTATAATCACATCGAAATCATCCATAAAAACATCTTCAAAAAGGCTGCCTTTTTTCCCGGCTTCATCGTCTTTTAAGGAAAATTCCAATAGATATTTATCTTTCCCTTCTCCATCGGCTGATATCATCTGGCAATTTAGTTCGCTTATATCTTTATCCAGAAGATCCTGTGCTTTTTCAAAGGCTTCGGAAAAACTTCCTGCTTTTATTCGAATTTTTTTCAGTTGGTTGGTCATTAAATATCCTGCAAAAAGTTGAGTGACAATCAGACAATATACTATAGCATACTACACAGTATCTTTTCAAATGTTTTTTTTTATCATGCTTTTATATGTATATTTTTAATTTATTGAAAATGCAGTATTATAATGGTATTATTACCCAGGAAGGTGTTAAATGGATATGACTAGGTATTTCTTTGATAATTCAACCACTTCTATTTGTGTGCTGGATAGAAATTTTAATATTATTCACAGCAATCTGTCTTTTCAAAACAAATTTGGAGATAATAATGCCAATTTAACCGAGATTTTTTCTGACAGAGATGATTTTGAAAATTTGAAAAATGTCTTGTTTGAGGGGAAAAAAGTAAGAAAAATCTGTACTTTTAAGGATGCCCGTGAAAGAGAGATTGGTGCATCGGCGACGTTTGAAATGATTGAAAACTCAAATAGTAAAGATAGCCTTATTTTTGCTGAAATAATGGAAGTTAATTCGGATAGTGAACCTGTTCATGAGGAGCATGTCCTTTATTTAGCTGCAATTAACTTTAAGAGTCCTATTGTGATATGCGATATGCAAGGGAATATTAATTTTTATAATAAAGCTGCTTCTTCTTTGGTGAAAAATAAAGATGGCTTGAGAAATATGTCTGATTTAATTGGCAATTCAAGGTTGAAAAAAATAACTGGCAGTGATGTGAGTTATTTTTCTGATACTATTGTTGTATCTAATGGTAAAAATTATAAATTTGATGTTACCTTTCAAAGAGTAAATTACCCGGGGCACAACTCATACATAGCATGTTCTTTTCGTGATATAACAAAGGAAAAGAATATGGAAAATAAAATAGTGAGATTGGAGAAAATAAAGTCTCTTGAAAAGGTTATTAACCGGTTTACGAGGAATTTTAATGAAATTTTGACGACAATAATAGGTTATTCAGATATAGCGTTACTGGATTTGGAAGAAGGTGACAAATTTTACGAGGAGTTTAGTAATATTGAAGCTTGTGCAGAGCGTGCTATGAGTCTTTTAAATAAGCTTGCAACATTTAACAGAGAAGATGTTGCCAATCCTCAAATGATAGATGTTACGAAGTTTCTCCTGGAGCACAAAGATCTGCTGGAATCTATTTATGATGAAGAAATCTTTATTGATTATTCCTTTAGGGTCTCTTCTGCGAGAATTTTAGCTGACTACACGCAGGTTGAGCAGATTTTAGTGGGATTGTTTACAAATGCTGTGGATAGTTATAAAGATGCGGAGGAGAAGAAAAAACAGGTGACTTTTTATGTTGATAAAATACAGAAGGAAGGAGATAATTTTGTGAAAATTGCCGTGACTGATAATGGGATGGGTATTCCTGAAGAAGATATTGAAAACGTTTTTGACCCTTTTTTTACAACAAAAGGTGATCAATTTGATAAAGGATTGGGTTTATCCAGTATATACGGTATTGCGAAGCAGAATTCAGGAATGATTGAGCTTAAGAGCGAAGTGAATAAAGGCACTACAGTTGAAATTTACTGGCCAAGTGCAGATTCTGAAGATAAAACCCCTTTCAGAGAAGCTTTAAGTGGCAATGAAACTGTGTTGTTTGTGGATGACGATGAATATTTAAGAAAAATCTTTAAGAAGCAGCTTTCCAGTCTTGGTTATAATGTTATTGAAGCTTCCAATGGCGAAGAAGCAGCGGAAGTCATGGAGAAAACGGAGAGTAATATAGATATTATTGTAACTGATGTGCTGATGCCTAAAATGAATGGCGCAGAATTCAGTAACTATATTACGAAAGTTTCACCGGATACACCTATAATTTATGCTTCCGGCTACAGCGAAGATTTTATTGAGGAGAACAAAATCCTTATAAGCCATATAAATTTTTTGAAAAAACCTTACACTATAAAACAACTGGCTGAAAAAATCAGAAATCTTCTGGATTAAATCTCTTATTTTTTGATTTTGCAAATGGAGTTTTGTGAAGTCTGATTAGAATGTAGGCGGATGGTTTATCCAAAGGACCTCTGTTACTTCTTCTGAGGGGTTATTCCAGCTGTGGGGATGGTTGGACTTGTATAAAGCGGAATCCCCTTTTTCCAGTATAAAGTTTTCATTTTCCACTGATATTTCAAGCTGCCCTTTTAAAACAATAACAAATTCTTCTCCATTATGTGAATGACTTTCTTTTCCACTGAAAGCTCCAGGCTGTAAATACATATAGAGAGCTTCCAGTTCGGTTTCAGAGAATTGAGGCCTTAGAAGCTCATAGGTAACTTTTGATTTAGGATTTACCATTTTATTGCGTTCATTTCGTCTTACAACAATTTTCTGATTGGAATGGGGATCATCAAAAAAATACATCATATTCACATCAAGGGCATCAGCAATTTTTTTAAGGGAAGATACTGTTGGCGACACCAGGTTTCTTTCAACCTGGGAAAGAAACCCCAGGGAACAACCTGACATTTTGCTTAACTGCCTCAGTGTGAGCTTTTTGCTTTGCCTTAGATGTAATATTTTTTTTCCGATGCTCATGAGTTCATTTTATAAAACATTTTGAATAAAGTCAAGCAAACAGTTTTAACTAATACTATTTTGCGCATAAGAACGGTGTTTTGTTTTTAGAAATTTTAGACAAAAAAAACATTTTTTAGCTTGACTTAACAGCTGTAATAGATTAGTTACTATTGAAAAACGCTGTTTTTAAATATTGAACGTTTTTGGAGGTTAGCCTTATGAAATCATTTTTTAAACTTTTGGTAATGTCTGTTATTTTTGTTGTTTCCAGTATGTCTGTTTTTGCAGCGGATACTATTAAGTTAGGTGTTGCCGGTGCCCATTCTGGTGATTTGGCATCGTATGGTATTCCCACATCAAGAGCAGTGCAGTTTGTTGTAGACGAATATAACAAGAACGGCGGCATTGACGGCAAGAAAATCGAGCTGTTGATAGAAGACGACGAATGTAAACCGGAAAAGGCTGTGAATGCTGCTACTAAGCTAATGTCGCAGGGTGCTGATGCTGTTGTCGGACATATATGTAGTGGACCTACAAAAGCTGCACTTCCCATTTATCTTTCACAGATGATTCCCGTTATTTCCCCTTCTGCAACAAGCCCTATACTTACACAGAGCGGAGACTATCCTAATTTTTTCAGAACAATAGCTCCCGATGATGCACAGGCCAGACTTGAGGTGGATTTTGCCATTAATGCACTGAATCTTAAAAAAATTGCTATTATACATGACAAAGGTGACTACGGCAAAGGTTTGGCTGAATATGCCAGGAGTTTTTTGAAAGAGACTGATAACGTTGAAATTGTTCTGTTTGAGGGTGTGACTCCGGGAGCGTTGGATTACTCTGCTGTTGTGCAGAAGATCAAAAATTCTGAAGCTGACGGGGTAATATTTGGTGGTTATCATCCTGAAGCTTCCAAAATAGTTTCTCAAATGAGAAAAAAGAACATTGATATTCCTTTTATTTCCGATGACGGTGTAAAAGATAATAAATTTATTAAGGTAGCAGGAAAGTATGCTGAAGGTGTGTACGCAACCGGTCCCAAAGATGTATCTTCCAATGCCTTAGCCATTGAAGCTGAAAAAAAACATAAAGACAAATATGGTGATCAGTCAGGGGCCTTTTACCTTAATGGTTATGCAGCGGCTCAGGCTATTTTGAATGCTATTGATAAGGCGGATTCAACAGATCCTGATGCCATAATGAAGGCTTTGCGCACTTATTATGTTGAAACTTCACTTGGCAGGATTAAGTTTGATGAAAAAGGTGATGCCATAGGGGTAGGTTTTTCTGTTTATCAGGTACAAAACGGCGAATATGTGGAACAGAATTTCTAAAAACTGATTTTGCTACCGGGCTCTAAATGCCCGGTTTTATTATTTTTTCAGGGGTTTTTAAACAATGGAGTATTTTTTACAGCTGTTTTTTAGCGGCATAACTAAAGGGAGCATTTATGCTCTTATTGCTTTGGGATATACTATGGTTTATGGTATTATTCAGCTGATAAATTTTGCTCACGGAGAAATTTATATGATTGGTGCTTTTACAGCACTGATTGCAGCTGGTGTTCTTTCTCTATTTAATTTTCCTGTTGCAGCTATTTTTATTATTGCAACACTTGTGGCAATTCTGTATTCCTCGTCATATGGTTATACCATTGAAAAAGTTGCATACAAGCCTTTGAGGAACGCTCCGCGTCTTTCAGCGCTTATAAGTGCTATCGGTATGTCAATATTTTTACAAAACTATGTACTTCTTGCCCAGACATCTGATTTTCTTCCTTTTCCTTCTATTACCCCTGAAATCAAATTTATTAAACCTTACGAAAATATACTTTCGTCCTCTGGTTTTCTTATCATTATGTTTACGGTAATTGCTATGATTCTTTTGTCTTTATTTATAAAATTTACCAGAACAGGTAAAGCAATGAGAGCTACCGCTCAGGATAAAAAAATGGCTCTTTTACTTGGTATCAATGTGGACAGAGTTATTTCTACTACTTTTGTTATTGGGTCAGCCCTTGCAGCACTTGGTGGGGTTTTAATAGCAAGCCATATCGGACAGATTAATTTTTTTATCGGGTTTATAGCTGGTATTAAAGCTTTTACAGCTGCAGTACTCGGTGGAATTGGCAGTATTCCTGGAGCTGTTTTGGGAGCTTTGATTTTAGGGCTTACAGAAAGTTTTTCAACGGGATATATTTCAAGCGATTATCAGGATGTTTTTGCCTTCATTCTTCTGGTGGTAATACTTATTTTTAAACCCAGCGGTATATTGGGCAAAAAGACGGATCAGAAGGTGTGATAAATGTTTTCTGAAATTAAAAAATCCGCGCTGGTTTCCATTTGGTTTATGTTTCTGACTTTTCCTATTATGGTAATAAAAGTAAACACTATCGAAGATACTATTATATGGAGATGGGGCAATCTGGTTATGGTGGGGGTAGGATCCTTTTTTTTGTCTTTTTTGTGGAGGTATTTGCAGGATAAAACCAAGGCTAAAGAAAGACAGGGATACAAAGATGCCTTATCAAAATTTTTTTATGACAGCTTTATAGGCAATAAGAAGGTTTTCTATCCAGTTATCTTGGGAGTAATATGTATTATTCTTTTTTTCCCTTATCTTTTTTCTACGTATCAAGTTACTATTATGACTACTGCACTGATTTATGTAGTGCTTGGGCTTGGTTTGAATGTTGTGGTTGGATTTGCAGGACTTTTGGATTTGGGATATGTGGCTTTTTATGCAGTCGGTGCTTATACATATGCTCTTCTCAATTTTAATTATGATATAAGTTTCTGGTTAGCACTTCCTATTGCCGGTATACTTGGAGCTTTGGCAGGTATTTTGCTTGGCTTTCCTGTACTCAGGCTAAGAGGAGACTATCTGGCCATTGTTACCCTTGGTTTTGGTGAAATAATACGTCTGGTGCTGGAGAACTGGGGTGAGTTTACTCATGGCCCCAGTGGTATTGCCAGTATTGACAGACCCAATTTTGGTTTTGATTTAAGTATTGTGGGCAGTATAAATGCAATATACTATTTTGTATTTTTGTTTGTTCTTGTGACTATATTTTTTACAAACCGTTTGCAGAATTCAAGAATTGGAAGGGCGTGGGTGGCCTTGAGAGAGGACGAAATCGCTTGCCAGGCCATGGGTGTTGATAAAACAAAAACAAAGCTTTCGGCTTTTGCTTTCGGAGCAACATGGGCAGGATTTATGGGGGCTGTTTTTGCAGCAAAGACCACTTTTATCAATCCGGCCAGTTTTACATTTCTGGAATCAGCCATTATACTTTCCATAGTTGTATTAGGAGGTATGGGTTCAATTCCGGGGGTTATATTGGGGGCATTGATATTAATACTTTTACCTGAATACCTGAGGGCTTTTTCAGAGTACCGTATGTTGATATTTGGCGGATCTATGGTACTTATGATGGTTTTTAGACCCCAAGGATTAATTAAAAGTAAAAGAAGACATTATAATTTTAGAGAAATGACAAAACGTGAAATGCAGGAGAGGCGAAATGCGACCTCTTCTTGAAATAAATAATCTTACAATGGATTTTGGTGGTCTTCGGGCCGTTGATAACATTGATTTTAAAATAAATGAAGGCGAGATAGTTGCACTTATTGGTCCTAACGGAGCAGGTAAAACAACTTTTTTTAATTGTGTAACAGGTATGTATAAACCCACTGGGGGGCATATTTATATTTATAAAAATGATAAAAGTAAAAAGCGTCTTAATGGATTAAAACCTAATAAAGTAACTGAATATGGGTTGGCCAGAACTTTTCAAAATATAAGATTGTTTAAGCAAATGACAGTGCTTGAGAATGTTATGATTGGAAGACATTGCCGTACTCATGCCAATATTTTCTCCGCTCTGTTGAGAAATAAAAAGATTGTGCGTGAAGAATATGATTCTGCTTCATACAGTTATCATATATTAGAAAAAATGGGTTTGGGGTATTTTTGCAATGAGATAGCCGAGAACCTGCCTTATGGTGCGCAGAGAAGGCTGGAAATTGCCCGTGCTTTGGCAACTGAGCCCAACGTTTTACTGCTGGATGAGCCTGCTGCAGGGCTCAATCCTCAGGAGACATCTGATTTGATAAATTTGATAAATATGCTCAGGGATGAAGAAGGGGTTTCCATTTTGCTTATTGAGCATGATATGGGTATGGTTATGAAAATTTCTGAACGTATAACTGTGATGGATTACGGAAAGAAAATTGCTGAAGGAACTCCTGAAGAAATAAGAAAAAATCCGGAAGTTATTAAGGCTTATCTCGGAGAAGATATCGATGCTTAAGCTTTCTAATGTCAATACGTTTTACGGAAATATACAGGCTTTGCATGATGTAAACATTGAAGTGGAAGAGGGGGAAATTGTAGCCCTTTTGGGTGCAAATGGTGCAGGAAAAACTACGACGCTTATGACAATAAGTGGCATTGTCCCTCCCCAATCCGGGGAAATATATTACAAAAATACACCTCTTCATTTAATGAATCCTGATGACATTGTAAAGCTTGGAATAAGCCAAGTCCCTGAGGGAAGGCATATTTTTCCCCACTTAACTGTTGGAGAAAATATTGACTTAGGAGCTTTTTTACGTAATGACAAAAAAGAGATAAAAAAAGATATAGAGTATGTTTATGAACTTTTTCCCCGCCTTGCTGAACGTAAGCATCAATTGGGAGAGACACTTAGCGGTGGTGAGCAACAAATGCTTGCAATATCAAGAGCATTGATGGCCAGGCCGAATGTCCTTTTACTGGACGAACCTTCTCTTGGCTTAGCTCCTATTATAGTCAGACAGATTTTTGATATAATCAGTCAGATTAATAAAGAGAATAAAACAACTATACTTCTTGTGGAACAAAATGCTAACCTTGCGCTGAAGATTGCACACAGAGGTTATGTTATGGAAACAGGGAAAATCAGATTATCAGGGGATGCTAAAGAGCTTCTGAACAATGATGATATAAAGAAAGCATATCTTGGTGGTGTTTAATTAAAAATGTAATCGGTCATTTCACCTTCGCCGTTTGTCTTGAATTGTAATCCAAAAGCTTTATGTTTGTTTTTATCAAATATATTTTCGTTAAGCATAAATTTCAGGTCGAAAATTTCATAGTCGTAATTCCCGTCAGTTTGAATAATCACAGGGTAGTCAACAAACCAGAGATAGGTATCTAAAAATTTGCTGTTGAAATTATAAAAACTATTTTTTCTGTCAAACTTTGTATAGTTTGTAAATGTATCCAGGTTTATCTGTCCGAATGTTGTTATATCCTTTACTTTATATGTGTTTTTGTCTTCTATTATTACTTTCCAGTAAATGGGCGTAAACGCAGTTGTAGTTACTATTACTTTGTCATCCGTTAATTTTGATACTTTAAATTTCACAAAAGTTTTAACTCCAAAGTTAGCGGCGGGATAAAGTATAAGGAATGCGGCGGCAATTATTGCTGTTTTGCGGCTTTTTAAAAGAAGCCCTAAAGTTAATAAAATTATAATTGTTAAAGTATAAAATGGGTCAATGATGTAAACAGTGGACAAAGCAAATCTGTGTCTGCTGAAAGGTGCAAGCAGTTGGGTTCCGTAGCTGGTAATATAATCCAGGTATATGTGAATATACATTATTGCGATACTGGTGATTATAGAAAACAACAAATTTTTGTTAAATATATTTTTTAAAATAAAAGCAGACAGAATTCCCAGTAATAACCCGCCCCACACGGAATGAGTAAAACCTCTGTGGTGTAATAAGTAAGCAGTCCGACTGCCGAATGAAACAATGTTATCTATATCTGGCAGTAAAGCAAGAGAACCAAAAATCAATATTTTTTTAGCAGTCAGTTTAACCTTAAAAACTTTAGCTAACGCCAATCCGCTTACAGAATGCGTTATCGGATCCATTTTCACCTTCCCCTTTGTGTTTAAATAATACATCAATTTTTGTAAAAACCAATATTTTTAATTAATCTATAATAATGATTCATTAAAAAAATGTTATAAAAATTAAAATTCGTATTGACTGTTCATTTTTTTGAAATTAGTATTATATCTAAGTACAAAATACATGAGAGAGGTGAATTATGATTACTTATAATAACTCAAAACTTAAAGTCCCACAGCCTCAAAATGAGCCTGTTTTTTCTTATGAACCCGGTTCAGAAGAAAAAACTCTTTTAAAAGCTGCTTTGAAAGAACTCAAGGGCAAGAAAATTGAAATTCCGCTCATTATAGGCGGCAAAGAGGTGAAGACAGGAGATATGGGCAAGGTTGTATGCCCTCACGATCATCAGCATGTGCTTGCAGAATATCATAAGGCCGGAGAAAAAGAGGTACAGATGGCCATTGAAGCTTCTCAAAAAGCGTGGAAAGAATGGCAGGAATATTCCTGGGAAGACCGCGTAGCTATATTTCTGAAAGCTGCTGAATTGCTTTCAACCAAATACAGATATTTAGTTAATGCAGCTACAATGCTGTCTATTAGTAAAACAGCACATCAGGCAGAAATCGATTCTGCTTGTGAGCTGATAGATTTCTGGAGATTTAACTGTTATTTTGTCCAGCAAATTTATGCTGAGCAGCCTTTAATCAATCCGAAAGGTATTTGGAATTATACACATACCCGCCCGTTGGAAGGTTTTGTATTTGCCGTTACCCCATTTAATTTTACGGCAATTGCCGGCAACCTTCCCACTTCACCTGCCATAATGGGTAATGTGAGTATATGGAAGCCAGCTTCCACAGCACTGTATGCTCCTTATTTTCTTATGAAAATTTTTAAGGAAGCAGGTCTGCCTGACGGTGTAATTAATTTCGTTCCCGGTTCCGGTTCCACTGTAGGCAATGTGTGTTTCAATGATCCCAGACTTGCCGGTGTTCATTTTACCGGCAGTACCGCTGTATTTCAATCCATGTGGAAACAGGTGGGTGCAAATATTGCAAAATATAATAGTTATCCGAGAATTGTCGGTGAGACCGGTGGTAAAGACTTTATTTTTGCCCACAAAACTGCTGATGTAAGAAAACTTGCGATTGCAATGATACGGGGTGCTTATGAATATCAGGGTCAAAAATGTTCTGCAGCATCAAGATCGTATATCCCCAAATCACTCTGGGGTGATGTAAGAGAAATTCTCGAAACGGAAATCGCCAAAATTAAAATGGGGGATGTGGAGGATTTTACCAATTTTATGAACGCCGTAATCGATAAAAATGCTTTTAGCGATATTACCGGCTATATTGATTATGCAAAACAGTCGGAGGATGCTGAGGTTATAATCGGCGGCAACTATGATGACAGTAAAGGATATTTTGTGGAACCCACGGTTATTTTAACCACAGACCCTAAATTCAAAACTATGGAAGAGGAGATTTTCGGCCCCGTTATGACAGTTTATGTTTATGATGATGATAAATACGAGGAGACGCTTGATATTTGTGATCAAACATCCCCTTATGCCCTTACCGGTGCTGTATTTGCCACCGACAGGGCAGCCATAAGGACAGCTATGAAGAAGCTGGAGCACGCTTCGGGGAATTTTTATGTTAATGATAAACCTACCGGTTCTATAGTAGGACAGCAGCCTTTTGGCGGAGCCAGAGCTTCAGGTACAAATGATAAGGCGGGAAGTTACCAGAACCTCATCAGATGGGTTTCCACCAGAGCTGTAAAAGAGAATTTCAATGCTCCGGAATCTTTTGAATATCCGTTTATGAAAGAAAAATAATTAGCAGGGGATTGTTAAATCCCCTTTTTCTTTAGGAGGAAATATGTCTGGATTAAATTTTTTAATTTCCAAAACTATTATGCATGTGCCGGGACCTGTTGTAAGTATTTTTGCCAAAAGTTATATTGCCGGTCAGGAGTTGTCCGATGCAGTTAATGTAACCCGGGATTTTAACAAACAGGGCATCATGACAACCATAGATTTGCTTGGTGAATTTATAAAAACAAAAGATCAGGCGAAGTATTTTAAAGACAGGTGCATCGAAATACTGGATACAATAAACAAAGAGGGGCTGAATTCCAACCTGTCTATAAAACCTACGCAAATGGGGATTAGTTTGGATGAAGATTTTGCGTATGAAAACATTAGTGAAATAGTCAAATATGCTGAGTCTATAAATAATTTTGTACGGGTTGATATGGAAGATACTCCCAATACAGATAAAACATTGAGATTGCATGCGTCTCTGAAAAAGGAATTTGGAAAACATGTGGGAACGGTTTTACAATCGTATCTAAGAAGGACACCTGCAGATATTGATAATCTGGATCCTAAAGATTTGAATATAAGGCTTTGCAAAGGTATTTATAACGAACCGAGGGAATTGGCTTACAAAGACCCTTATATAGTAAATCAAAATTTCATATACTGTCTTGAGAAATTGTTTGCAAAAGGTGCTTATGTTGGCATTGCAACCCACGATGAAAAGCTGATTTTTGAATCCCTTAGACTGATAGAAAAATATAAGCTGAAAAAACAGGACTATGAATTTCAGATGCTTCTCGGTGTGGATGAGCAGCTCAGGAAAATTATTGTTGAAGATGATCACAGACTTAGGGTATATGTGCCATATGGCAAAGACTGGCTTCCATATTCCAAAAGAAGGTTGAAAGAAAATCCTAAAATTGCAACACATGCTTTAAGACAGATGTTCGGGATACATGGAAATAAATAATTTAGTGCTAAAAAATATGTATATTTGATATCTTATGCGTGGCTTTTATCACTTATAGCCACGCAAACTCACTTTGTTCCTGTTTTATTGTAGCAATTTTTTCCTTTCGTGTTAGAATAAAAATAATTATAGTATATTTAGCTTATAAGCAGAAACGCATATATATTTGTTATTTAAAAATAGAGATTCCTTTCGACCGAAACGGAGTGGAGTGG
>DDHP01000021.1:23032-31804 GCA_002338145.1 Deferribacteraceae bacterium UBA1873
GTTGTTTTATATGAGGTTTTATGTAGAGGAGAAATGTTATGAAAAAGCTTGGGGAACTGTTGCTGGAAAATGGTCTTATTACCAGAGAGCAGCTGAATAATGCTTTGGAAAGACAAACCCAGACTAATGATAAGATTGGCAGGATTCTAACCAAAATGGGATTTATTTCAGAAGATCAGCTGCTTACATTTCTTGCCAAACAATATGATGTATATATGTATACCGAAAGTGAGCTGATTATCCCGAAGGATGTGCAGAAAAATTTTAGTTTTGATATAATATACAATTACGGGATAATACCATTCAAGATTTCAGATAAAGGTTTTTTTGTAGGATTTTCTGATTTATCAATCTTAAATGATATTGATGAAATATCTTTTAATTTAGGTAAGAAAATCATTCCGGTACTTTTTCCTGACTCTATGTATGAGAAGATTATCAGTGATCTTAAAAATATTAAGTATGGTCAGCAAGATTATAGGTTTGTGTCTTTTAAAGAGATGGTTGGTAAAAAAATTGATGAAGGAATCAGTCCGGAAGACTTTATATCTGCTTTACTTAGCTTTGAGCCGGAGCTGGTAAAAGTTTTTTTTATGGAAGGATCAGAGCCGGCATTGAAAAAAACGGGCCGTTTCTACAAACTTAATATTCAACCGTTCACCAGAAAACATATACTAAATTTTATTAAAATGCTTACAGATGAAGCTCTTAGAAAAAAATTGGTAAATGATAATTACTTGCGATTTCATAAAATTATTAATGGTAAATATTTTATAATTAATATTTTTAAACATAAGGGGAAATATACTATTATTATCACACTGACTACAAAAACTATCCCCAGGTTTAAAACGTTGGGATTCAGGGAGGATATTTCACAACATATACTGGAGCCTACCACAGGTTTTTATTTTTTTATTGCACCTTTTGGTCATGGTAAGTCTACAATGATGGCATCAATTGTGAACTATTTTAATACTACAAAAATTAAGAATATTCTTTATATGGAGAAGAAAAGTGTTTATGAAATAACTCCGGATAAAAGTCTTGTTACCCAAATAGAAACCAGTCATGATGCCGCCGATACGAAAGAATTGTTCCAGATTGTTTATGATATTGAACCTGATATAGTCTTTCTCAGTGATATTGAAAATCTGAATGTACTGGATATGGCTTTAAAACTTGTAGAGTCCGGTAGGACTGTTTACGCCTGTTATGAAGCCGGGAGTATTTCAAGCGCTTTTGAGCGTTTGTTTTTATACCAGAGTGAGCTTAGCAATAATTATTATGCCAATAAACTTGCAAATACGTTAAGGCTTGTTGTTAATTTCAGATTGATTCCTGTTGAAAATATCGATAGAAAAATGCTTATTTACGAGTATATTTTTAATTCTTTTAAACTTAAAAAGGCGTTGTTGGAATCAAACTACAAGTTTATTGATTCACAGATAAGAGGCACTGCGGATTATATGCCCTTTGAGAAGGATCTGGCAGAGCTTTACAGAAAAAAAACCATAGACTTGGATACAGCCAAAACATATGCTTTAAATCTTGATTTGTTCAGAAATTATGCTGGTATTAAAGATAGCTGATTTTTGCTTTACAGTTTTACGGAGTATTGATGTCTTTAAAAAAATATTTTGAAAATAAACACTTTTTACCCCAATACATACAAAATTTTTCCTATAGAAATTCCCAGATAGAACTGGCTGAATATATAAAAGATAAGCTTGCATCATTTGAATCTTCCGTTATTGAGGCTCCCACAGGCTCAGGTAAAACCCTATCATATCTGCTTCCTGTTTTTGAACTGGGACATAAAACAATTATTTCCACAAAAACAAAACAGCTTATGAATCAGATTTTATACAGAGATATTAACGTTTTTGAAGAAATTTTCTCCGATAAAGATATAAAAATAGCATCCCTTAAAGGGAGAAAGAACTATTTTTGCTATTACAGATATTTTAAATTCATAGCCCCGAATCCGGATATGTATTCTGACGTAATCGAGTGGTATAAGTTAAGCAAGACTATTAGTGAAATACCTTACGGTTTTTTTAATTTTTCAGTAACAGAAAAGATGACGGCAGACAGTTTACAATGTATAGCGGGAAAGTGCCCGTATTTTAATAAATGTCCATTTTATCTTCAGAAGAAAAAAGCTTCGGAAGCCGATATTGTTGTTACCAATCATTTTATGCTTCTCAGTGATATTGCTATGAGAAATAAAAACGATATGGCTTATAATTTTGAATTTGCTGAGCACATTATTTTTGATGAAGCACATTCATTGCCTGATATATTTCCTGGTTTTATTGGTGATGATGTCAATTTTGCAGCCTTGATGTCATTCTTAAAGGAAAGCAGGTATATGATTGATGAAAGTATCTACAGCTATTTTCAAAATAAATTTACATATATAAAATCCTGTGTGGTGAACAGGCAGGAAATCAGCAATAAAATAAGAGATGAGCTTGAAATTTTTTTTGCTGAGCTGAAAAAAGTGGCGGAAACATCTTTTGATGATGACAGTTATGAAGTTTATAAAAAGTACAGGGACAAGTTTTATAATATTTTTAGTACCAGAGGGTTAAAGCTGATAGAACCTTTGGGGTCATCCTTTGTGTTAAAGAGCATGCCTCTGGATATTTCCGAAACATTCAGCAGCTCTTTGAGTAAGGTGTGTATGAGTTCGCTGTTTATAAGTGCGACTATTTCTGTTAACGGATCTTTTAATTATTTTTGTAATGAATTGGGCATTAATGACATTTCCCAAAAAAATATCACAAATGAATTTAATTTTTTAAGTAACGGTGAATGTTACATATCAAAATACCAGCTAACCAAATTTCAGAAAATGGAAATTTATGAGAAAATCAGTTTAAACGCAAAAAGCGGTTGTCTTTTTATCTTTAACAGCATCGATATGATGAATTCTGTATATGATTATTTAAAAAAAAGAATAAATAATAAGAAAGAGTTACTTTTACAGACAGAAATTGATTTATCGACAATAAAAATGAATTCTGATACTATTGTTTTGGGTTGCGCTGTTGTTAGAGAAGGTGTGGATTTTTCGGGTAATTTGTTGCAGTATGTTGTTTTGGATAAGCTTCCGTTTGAAAATATTTCCGATGTTTATTTGCGGGAGAGACAGCAGGCGTTTGAAGAGAAATATGGCAATTCATTTATGAATTTTTACTTGCCTAGGGCCGTAATCTACTTTAAACAGGCTATAGGAAGACTTATTAGACATGAGAATGACACAGGTACCTGGATTATTCTGGATAACAGGGTATTGACAAAACCCTATGGTCGATATTTTATGAATGTATTAAAGGATGTTAAAATTTACGATACGTTGGAAAAATTGCCGATATTTTCGGGAGGTTATGATGGGCTACATTAAACTTGATTACAATTTTGCTATGAATAAGCATATACCAAATGGCTTGAGTGAAGAAGATATTGATGAGTATAAGGAACAGGCCAAAAAAGGGATGTCGGATTTTATATCTCTCTGTGAATCTGGGGAAGTGGGGTTTCCGCACTTACCTGATTATGATTTTTCCGAGATTAAGGAAACTATCAAATCATCCAAAGGCCAGTACAATGATCTTATCATTGTTGGTATAGGTGGCTCTTCACTTGGTGTTGAGGCAATTGTTAATGCACTGCTTCCATATGGGTATAATGCATTATCTTTTGGTGAAAGGGGCTGTTTGCCGAGAATATGGTTTGCTGATAATGTTGATCCGCATAAACTTTATTGGACGTTAAAAAAATGTGAGGCAGAAGACACAATTGTATGTGTTATTACCAAATCCGGCAGTACTGTGGAAACTATTGCTAATTTCTCCATTATTTATAAATGGCTTAATGAAAATCTGAAAAATCCTTATGAACATATATTTGCTATAACGGATCCTGAAAAAGGCCCTTTAAGAGAATTTGCAGAGATGCATAATATCAAAACATTTAGTATCCCCTCCAATGTAGGAGGACGTTTTTCTGTGTTAAGTTCTGTGGGTATTGTTCCTTCAGCTTTACTTGGCCTGGACATAGACAGGCTGCTGAAGGGAGCAAAAGATGCAGTTGACTCAGAAAAAGAAAAAATTCTTCATTTATCCGCTATATATCTGGCATACATGAATAAAGGCTATAACATAAATGTACTTATGCCGTATACCTCTCGTCTTAAATCTTTTTCAGAATGGTTTGCTCAACTGTGGGGTGAAAGTTTAGGTAAAAAATATAACTTTTCCGGTAATACTGTACATGCAGGGACGACTCCGGTATGTGCTTTGGGCACACTTGACCAGCACTCACAGCTTCAGTTATACAAGGAAGGTCCGGATGACAAAATTATAACGTTTATAGAATTAGGTACACATGATTTTGATGTTGAAATTTTAGCGGATTTTCACAGTGAGTTTTCTTATCTTACCGGTCATTCATTAGGGAATTTGATGAATCTTGAGCTTCACGCCACAGAATTATCTCTAAAGAACGAGCAGAAACCTTCTTTGAAGCTTGTTATGGATGGTGTTGATGAGTATGCGATGGGTAAGCTTTTTATGCTTATGCAGTATGTTGTATCGGTAATAGGGCTTTCTATTGGTGTAAATCCTTTTGATCAACCTGGAGTTGAAGAAGGAAAGCACTTTGCATATGGAATGCTTGATAGAAAAGGATACGATGCAAAAAAGAGAGAATTTGAGGATAATTATTTAAAATCTGATGAATACATCATTTGAAGAAAAAGTTCTCTGTGAAATATCTGGGTTGTCGGATAAAGTTATCATATTAGCTTTTTCAGGAGGACGGGATTCCCGGGCATTGTTTCATTTTCTAAACAGGTATAAAAAACGCATACCTTTTAGATTTTTTGCCTGTCATATTAACCATATGCTAAGATCAGACTCGGACAATGACGAAAAATTTGTTAAGGAAATATGTGAATCTTCCGGAATAAAAGTTTTTGTTGAGAAAAAGGATATATATAAAAGAGCCAAAGAAAAAGGTACAAGTTTAGAGCATGAGGCCAGAAATTTTCGATTGGCTGTATTTAAAAAATTAATAAAAAATCTTGGTGCCGATTACATTGTAACTGCACACCATCAGGATGACTTGTTGGAAAATTTTTTTTTGAAAAGTTTTCAGGGAAGTTCCTTGTATAACTTGAAAGGGTTTAATTATTCAGATAACCTTTTTTTCAGGCCCATGTTAAATGTGAGTGCCGAAGAAATAAATGAGTATGTTGCCAAATACAGACTTAATTATGTAACAGATGCCACAAATTTTGATTCAAATTTTCCAAGAAATTGGATAAGGCACGAAATAATCCCTGTTATCAGAAATTATAACCAGGGATATCTTCATAATTTGATTAAACTGCAAGATGATTCGGATGAGTTGTTTCATTATTTATCGAGGCGTATTAGAGAGATAAATATCGAAAAAAAAGGTAATATGTTCAAGTTAAGCGCGAGTGAATTTTTGTCTTTGGACCGATTTGAGCAGAAGTTTTTGGTTAGCTCTATTATTTCAAAATTTTGCAGGCCTGAGAAAAGACTGATTGAGAATATTTTGGAAATCAGCTATAAGAGAGAATCCAAGCGAATAAATTTACCGAACGATTTTCTTTTTGAGAAGTCCTGTAAAAGTATTCGTTTTTACCCTAAATCACTTATTGCGGGATATGAATATGTTAAAAAACCTACTGAAAAGGTTGTAATTTTATCAAATTTAGGTAAAATCATTACTTTTGATAAAAGTCTGGAAAAATGCCGCCTGATAATAAGGAACAGGCACAAGGGAGATAGGCTGGGGAGTAAAAAGCTGAAAGATTTATTTATTGATAAACATATAGATTTATTTCTCAGAGACACGGCCGTTGTTGTGGAAAAGGATGGCCAGATAGTGTTTGCTGAGGGTGTTGTGGATAATGATAATGTTTACATCAGAAATAATACTGAAGAGGCTTAAATGGACAAAGTAAAATTAAAATCTTTTCTTTCCGAAAAGGAAATAAAGGAAAAAGTGAAAGAAATTGGTAATTTGATTACGAGAGATTTTGAAGGAGAAGACGTTCTCCTTGTGGGGGTTTTAAAAGGGGCATGGATTTTTCTCTCCGATTTGGCAAGAGAAATTGATCTCAATGTGGAAATCAGTTTTATCTCCGTATCCAGCTATGTCGGTAAAAAAACGGTTAGCAGTGGTGTTGTAAGGCTTTTGTGCGATATTGACAAACCTTTAGATGGAAGAAATGTCATAATTATTGAGGATATTGTTGATACCGGATTGACATTAAGCTATTTAAAAAAGCTCCTTTATGTTAGAAATCCTAATACTATTAAAGTGTGCACACTGTTGGATAAGCCTTCCAGGAGGCTGGCAAACATAACCCCTGATTACGTTGGTTTTAGTATCCCTGATGAATTTGTTGTGGGATATGGACTGGATTATGATGGTTTGTACAGAAATTTAAAAGATATATGCAAAGTAAATTTTACATAAACAGGAGGAAAAATGAAAAATAATTTTATTAAGAATATTACATTGTGGTTCGTCATTGCTCTTTTAATGGTGATGATGTTCAACTTTTTTAATACAAACCAAGGTATAAGGGAAAACATCTCATATACTACATTTCTTGATAAAGTGGAAAAAGGTGATGTGAAATCTGTGGAGATTAAAGACCAACATCTTACCGGAGAATTTGTTGATGGTACGCAATTTGAATCTTTTGCGCCTGATGATGCCAACTTGGTTTCTACACTTCGGGAAAATAATGTCCAAATTTTTGCTAAGCCTCCTGATCAGAATCCCTGGTATTTACAGGTTTTGATTTCATGGCTTCCTTTTATTCTACTTATAGGTATATGGATATTTTTTATGCGCCAGATGCAGGGAGGCGGGGGTAAAGCTTTCAATTTCGGAAAGAGCAAAGCTAAGATGCTGACAAAAGATCAACAAAAGGTTACTTTTAATGATGTGGCAGGAGCTGATGAAGCAAAAGAGGAACTGGAAGAGATTATAGAATTTTTGAAAGAACCCCAGAAATTTCAAAAACTTGGTGGTAAAATTCCCAAAGGTGTTCTTCTTGTGGGCCCTCCCGGGACAGGTAAAACGCTTATTGCTAAAGCTGTGGCAGGAGAAGCTGGTGTCCCCTATTTTAGTATTAGTGGTTCTGATTTTGTGGAAATGTTTGTAGGTGTCGGTGCTTCCCGGGTGCGTGATTTATTTGAACAGGGTAAGAAAAATGCTCCGTGTATAATCTTTATAGACGAAATAGATGCTGTGGGAAGACATAGAGGTGCCGGTTTAGGTGGTGGTCACGATGAAAGGGAGCAGACCCTTAATCAGCTTCTTGTTGAGATGGACGGTTTTGGCTCTAATGAGGGTGTGATTTTGATAGCTGCAACAAACAGGCCGGATGTTTTGGACCCGGCACTTTTAAGACCGGGACGTTTTGACCGTCAGGTTGTTGTGCCAACGCCGGATAGAAAAGGAAGACTGGAAATACTTAAGGTTCATGCAAAAAAGGTTCCATTAGACGATGATGTGGATTTGGATATTGTTGCTAAAGGAACACCTGGGTTTGCAGGGGCAGAACTGGCTAATCTTGTGAATGAAGCTTCTCTCCTGGCAGCAAGAAAAAACAGGGACAGTGTAACAATGGAAGACTTCGAAGAGGCCAAAGATAAAGTTCTTATGGGTAAAGAGCGCAGGAGTATTGTTATTTCTGATGAGGAGAAAGAAAATACTGCATACCATGAAGCTGGGCATGCAATTGTTGCTATAAAAACACCTGGGGCAGACCCCTTGCACAAAGTTAGTATTATTCCCAGGGGTATGGCTTTGGGAATAACACAGCAGCTGCCTGAAGATGATAGATACATGCATACAAAAGAATATTTGCAGGGAAGACTTGCTGTGCTTATGGGCGGCAGAGCTGCTGAAGAGATAGTCTTTAACAGATTCACCACGGGTGCAGGTAATGATATTGAAAGGGCAACAGCTATTGCCAGAAAAATGGTCTGCTCATGGGGTATGAGCAGCAAGTTAGGACCTCTTGCTTTTGGAAAAAAAGATGATGCTGTTTTTCTCGGAAAAGAGATATCTTCCGCCAAGGATTATAGTGAAAAGACTGCTGTAATGATTGATGAAGAGGTGAAAACTATTGTTTCCAACAGCTACAAGAATGCCTACAATATTTTGCAGGACAATTATGAACTGCTTCGTAAAACTGCACAGTTACTGCTTGAAAAGGAAACTATTGAGAACAAAGATATAAATAACCTGATAAAACGTTTAAATGGTGATAAGGACTCTGATGTTGAGCATAAGCAGTCGGAGTCTTCTGATGAAACACACGAGGAGGTAGATACTCAAAATGAACAGATTTCTTCAGAGGATAAGTAGCGATAATAACAGACTTTTATATGAGCTCAGGCAAATTGGTGTGGACGACTATGCTCTTGGTATGGCAGGGAAAGGTGAGACTGTAAATATCAAAATAAAACATCTCACTCCGCCACAAGCAAATATACTAAAACAGGAAGCCCTTGCTTCCGGGATGGATGCAGCTGTGGGGCGCGGAACGGTTAGTTGTTCTGTAAAATATACTGATGCTCTGCTTATGGGTAACAAATTGCAATATTTAAGACTTTTGGAGAAATTGAGACTTCAGCCTTATTCATTAGCTTATATTGCAAAGGATATTGAAAATTTTCTGGAATATGAAAGGGGAGAAAATCTTATTTT